>JAHQVY010000324.1 GCA_019634095.1 Cellvibrionaceae bacterium | reverse complement strand
CCGTTGGCTACGTTAAATATGATGAAAACAAATTGATTCATATTCACCCGCGTGTCTCCGGCTGGGTTGATCAGCTGTATGTGAAAGCCACCGGCGATCCAACCCGACGCGGCGAGCCGCTTTACTCTCTTTATTCCCCGGAATTAGTTAACGCCCAAGAAGAATTGTTGCTCGCCTTAAATAGAAACAATAAACAACTTATTCAGGCGGCGGAAGATCGCCTCAAAGCCTTGCAAATTCCCCATTCATTTATTGAACAGATTAAGACGAGCAAAACCGTTAGTCAGGCGATTACCTTTTATTCGCCCCAAGACGGGTTTATTGATAACTTGAATATTAGGGAAGGCTTTTACGTGCAACCTGGCACCACCTTATTCAGCATCGGCGCTATCGATCGTGTTTGGGTGGAAGCGGAAATATTCGAACGTCAGGCCTCATTAGTAAAACAAGGCCAGCAGGTTTCCATGATGTTAGATTACCTGCCGGGGATTACCTGGCGGGGTAGGGTGGATTATATTTACCCCACCTTGGACAGCAAAACACGCACCCTCCGCTTGCGGGTGGTGTTTGACAACCCCGAAAAAAAATTGTTGCCAAACATGTTCGCCCAAGTGCTGATCTATTCCGAAAGCGATGAAGCGATGTTAGTGATTCCCCGCGAAGCGCTGATTCGAACCGGGGCGCAGGACCGGGTGGTATTAGCCCTCGGTGAAGGCCGCTTTAAATCTATCGAGGTGAAGGTTGGGCGGCAGGACCGGGAACAGGTCGAAATTCTAGCCGGGCTCGAAGAGGGTGAAAAAGTGGTGGCCTCCGCGCAATTTCTACTGGACTCTGAATCCAGTAAAACCTCAGATTTTAAGCGTATGCAGGCACCGAGCGCCGCTACTGAATCGGCTTGGGTCGCGGCAGTTATCACGGCTCAGTTTTCCGATACACGAAAAGTGTCGGTGAGCCATGAGGCTATTGAGAAGTGGAATATGATGGCTATGGAAATGCATTTCTCGGTTGCCAGTGATATCGATTTTGCGACCTTAAAACCGGGTACCGAACTGCAAATAGAAATAAAAAAGACTGCGGCGGGCGTGTTAGAAATTATCAACACGCGTAACCAAAAGGCCACCCCCGTTGAGGGCCTGGAGTAAACACGAGTTGCATACATATTCGCCGCAAATAAATCGTTTTGCAACACGATAACCACCGGCCCAAAAGCTTCCGAATACCACATTTTAGGGTAAAGTATGATTGCCTCAATCATAAAATGGTCTATAAATAACCGCTTTTTAGTCTTGCTAGCCACCACGATGCTTGTGGGTATGGGGTTATTTTCCCTGCAACGCACACCGGTAGATGCGATTCCGGATCTCAGCGACGTGCAGGTTATTATTAAAACCGCTTATCCGGGGCAAGCGCCTCAAGTGGTGCAAGACCAGGTGACTTACCCGCTGACCACGGCAATGCTATCGGTACCGGGGGCGGTGACCGTGAGGGGCTTTTCATTTTTCGGCGATTCTTATGTGTATGTTATTTTTGATGACGATACCGACCTCTATTGGGCACGCAGCCGGGTTTTAGAATACCTGAGTCAAGTAACACCAACACTGCCGGCAGCGGCAAAACCCGCCCTAGGCCCCGATGCAACCGGCGTGGGCTGGGTGTATATTTATTCACTGGTCGATAGAACGGGCACCCACGACCTAAGCCAGTTGCGCAGCCTGCAAGACTGGTTTTTAAAATACGAATTACAAACCGTTGCCGGTGTTTCCGAAGTGGCTGCAGTGGGTGGAATGGTGAAGCAATACCAAGTCACGGTTAACCCGGAAAAGTTGCGCGCCTTTAATATTCCGCTGGCCCATGTGCAGATGGCGATTCAACGTGCCAATCGGGAAGTGGGGGCTTCGGTTATCGAAATGGCAGAAGCAGAATATATGGTGCGCGCCTCTGGTTATTTGCAGAATCGACAGGACCTGGGCAATGTGCCGCTAGTGGTAAACGATAGCGGAACCCCACTGTTGTTAAAAGATATCGCCGATATACAACTGGGGCCACAAATGCGTCGGGGTATTGCCGAGCTAAATGGCCAAGGTGAGACCGTGGGCGGCATTGTGGTTATGCGCTTTGGCGAAAATGCGCAAACGACTATTGACGGGGTCAAACAAAAACTCAAGCAACTCAAAAAGGGTTTACCAGCCGGTGTCGAGATTGTCACGGTCTACGACCGTTCTGGGCTTATACAAAGCGCTGTCGAGAATCTGTGGCAGACATTATTAGAAGAATTTATCGTGGTGGCGCTGGTGTGTTTGGTTTTTTTATTTCACCTGCGCTCTTCATTGGTGGCAATTATTAGTTTACCGGTAGGAATCTTAAGCGCCTTTATTGTTATGTATTTTCAAGGAATCAACGCCAATATCATGTCTTTGGGGGGTATTGCGATTGCTATCGGCGCCATGATAGACGGTGCAATTGTGATGATTGAAAATATGCACAAGCATATGGAAAAACAGCCATTAACGCCGCAGAATCGCTGGCAAATCGTATACCAATCGGCTGCAGAAGTGGGGCCTGCGCTATTTTTTAGTTTGCTTATTATCACGGTAAGTTTTGTTCCTGTGTTCACCCTAGAGGCACAGGAGGGGCGCATGTTCAGTCCATTGGCCTTTACCAAAACCTATGCCATGGCAGCCTCTGCGGCTTTGGCAATAACCCTGGTTCCGGTTCTTATGGGCTATTTTATTCGGGGCAAGGTACTGCCGGAGCAAGGCAACCCGGTGAATCGCGTATTAACTTATGCTTATCGGCCTGTATTAAAAACGGTTTTAAACTACCCCCGGTTAAGCGTGCTTTGCGCGCTGCTCGCACTGTTAAGCGCTGCGTGGCCACTGCAAAAAATAGGCAGTGAATTTATGCCGCCGCTGGACGAGGGTGACCTGATGTATATGCCAACCACCTACCCGGGTTTATCGATTGGCAAAGCGCGCCAGTTACTGCAGCAAACCGATAAGCTATTGGCCACGGTACCTGAAGTGCACAGTGTATTTGGCAAAATAGGCCGCGCAGAAACAGCAACCGACCCCGCGCCACTCACCATGATTGAAACCTTTATTCAATTAAAGCCAAAACACCAGTGGCGCGAGGGTATCACCACCGCCTTATTAAAACAGCAGTTTGATGCACTGGTTAAATTACCCGGTGTTACCAATGCTTGGGTGATGCCCATTAAAACCCGTATCGATATGCTGGCCACCGGTATTAAAACTCCGGTGGGTATTAAAGTCGCCGGCCCGGATTTATTGGTTATTCAATCCATTGGCCAACAGCTCGAAACACTGCTTGCCGAGTTGCAGGGCACCGCATCGGTTTACTCCGAGCGGGTTGCCGGTGGTCGATATCTCGATATTCAGATTCAACGTGAAAAAGCCGCGCGCTTTGGTTTAAATATTGCCGATGTGCAACAAGTTATTGCATCGGCTATCGGGGGTATTAATGTAACGCACACCGTAGAGGGCTTGGAGCGCTACCCAGTAAATATTCGTTACCCGCAAGCTTACCGAGATTCACCGCAGCAGCTGGCATTGCTGCCCATGGTGACGCCGCGAGGCGAACGCATTGTACTCGGGGATGTGGCGCATCTAGTTATTAGCGACGGCCCTGCAGGTATTAAAAGTGAAAATGCACGTATTAACGGCTGGGTATTTATCGACATCGCCAATACCGATGTTGGCAGCTATGTTAAGCGCGCCAAAGCGCTGGTCGATTCCGAGCTCCGCTTACCGGTGGGCTATTCCATTACGTGGTCGGGGCAATACGAGTCTATAGCGCGCACCAAGGCCAAATTAACCTACCTGATTCCTTTAACCCTGGCCATTATTTTGCTGTTACTGTACTTAAATTTTAGAAATTTCACCGAGGTTATGATGATTATGGCAAGCCTGCCGCTCGCCCTGGTGGGCAGCGCTTGGCTTTTATATGCGCTGGATTTTAATTTTTCGATTGCGGTTGGGGTGGGGTTAATTGCCTTGGCCGGTGTGACGGTAGAAATTGGCGTAATCATGGTGCTGTACCTCAACCAAGCGGTTGCCCGTTTAAAAGCCGCTCACAATAATCCGCTGCAACTATCGAGCGAGGAATTTAAACAAGCCGTAATGGATGGCGCGGCACTGCGCTTGCGACCGGTGTTTATGACCACCGGGGCGACCATCGCCGGCCTACTACCTATTTTGTTGGGCAGCGGCACTGGTTCCGAGCTTATGCAACGCTTAGCTGCGCCCATGGTGGGTGGCATGCTCAGCGCATTAATTCTCACCTTACTCGTATTGCCGGCGATTTATTTTTTAGTATATAAACCCCGCGGCGGGTAGCCTTTCTTTCCGCCCGGCTGGTAACTGATGCGGGCCTAAGGATGCTGAGCTTAGGACGCATGACACTTAATTTAGTTGTGACACTTTATTTAGCTGCAGCTCCAGGGGTGGCCGACGTATTATCCAGAGGGGTATAACTCAAAAGCCAAGGCCATTTTTTGCGTTTTGAACTGGCTGTTACAGTTGCTCTATATTTTGCAAACACCAAGCTCCCCGGGCGAGTGTCGCTTGTCGGTTTTGTGCTGTTTGTTTATCCCAGCTGCGGTAAACCATGCCAATACGCGGGTTAGCTTCAAGGCGATCTCGATGGGTGTGCATAAATTGCCAGTACAGGCTGTTAAAAGGGCAGGCATCTGCTGACGATTTTTGCTTAATATCGTAGTGGCAGCGCTTACAATAATCGCTCATTTTATTAATGTAATTGCCGCCTGCGGAATAGGGTTTGGTTGCTACCCAGCCGCCGTCGGCGAATTGGCTCATACCGCGAGTGTTCGGCATTTCAACCCACTCAATGGCATCGATGTAAACACCGAGATACCAGGCATCGACTTCATCGGGATGTATGCCGGTGAGCAGACAAAAATTTCCGGTAATCATCAAGCGTTGAATATGGTGGGCGTAGGCGTATTGCAAAGATTGGTCGATGGCTTGTTTCATACATTCCATGCGGGTGTCTGCATTCCAGAAATACCGGGGTAGCTTTCGCTGTGCATCGAGTTGGTTGCGTTCCCGGTAGTGGGGCATATTGGCCCAGTACACCGCTCTAACATATTCGCGCCAGCCCAGAATCTGGCGCACAAAACCCTCAATTTGCGCAATATTGATACCTCCCTGAGCGTTTTTATAAGCCGCAATAGCGCGGTGAATCACTTCTTGTGGATGTAACATTTTGCTGTTGAGAGCGAAGGATAAGCGCGAGTGGTAGAGTGTCCACTGCTGCGGATGCTGACATGTCATGGCATCTTGAAAGCGGCCAAATAGGGCTAAACAGTTGTCGCAAAAGTGCTCGAGCAGGGCTAGCGATTGCGCGCGCGACACTGGCCACAGCAAGTTTTGGTCGCAGTGGCCGAAATAATCGATATTGTGCGTATTGATGCGCTTTACAATAGCGCTAAGATCGTTGCTAAACATCAGGGCTTCGGGAATGTGGTTTAAATCTGCGGGTTTTAGTTTTTGCCGATTGTCGCTATCGAAATTCCACTTCCCCCCAAGAGGCTGCTCGCCATCCATCAGAATGTCAAAACGTTTGCGCATTTTGCGATAAAAAACTTCCATGCGGTTGTGCTGTTGCGGCTTTATGGTTTGCGTTATTTCCTCGAAGGGCAGAAAAAAATGCTCGTTGGGCCATTCGCTGGCCGCGATACCATCGGCCAGCGCCAACATGTGGAGTTGCTGACGCAATCTATATTCATCGGGTTGTTGGAAGTGAAACGCGGTTGCGGAGAAACGCTTAACTAATTCAGTAATTAAACCGTTGAGGTTTGCAAATTCAGCCGTATCGTCTAAATTCAGGTGCAATACATGATGACCCTGGGCTTTCAGCGCTTCGGCAAAGTGTTGCATGGCGAGAAAAAAAGCAGCGAGCTTTTGTATATGGTGTCTAACATAGCTCGCCTCTTGCTTAAGCTCGGCAATAATATACAGCACATTGTCGTCGGCTTGTTTAAACCAACTATGCTGGCTATTTAGCTGGTCGCCCAAAATTAACCGCAAAATAGGGTATTTCTTTTTTAGCCTCACCTTTGGCGTCATCACATTACTCGCATTGCTGTATTCGTTTGATTATACCGCACAGGCTCGCTTGGCGATGTCAGCTGCAACGACTGCGCATGAATAAAACTTAGTCTTTGATAAAACTTAGTCTTTGATAAAACTTAGTCTTTAATAAAACTTAGCCTTTAATAAAACTTAGCCTTTAATAAAACGTTTAGCCAAATAGGCGTCGTTCGCTAATGGAGGCAAAAGACCAGCAGATTGTTTGTTCGGCCAGCAGCCGCAGCTTGCGCCCAGCGCAGGGCTCCGTAAATGCCGGCTAGAATAAAGTCGTATAAATGTGATTAATTTGAAATGGGCTGCCGCTGCACTACCTAGTTTTCGGGTGCAGTAGCTAGTGATAGTGGTTAGGAAGGGCGGTGCAGCATGGGCAATTTTGTTATGGTGTGGTTTTATGTTAGACAGTGGTCTGGGTTATGACAAAGGCTTTGATTGTTTGTGCAAACACGCTAAGCAATGGTGTCGGCAGTGTCGAGGAATGCTTACATCTGGAGCAACAACTGTGTGAATTGGGCGAAGCGCCCATCGAATTGACGATAGATCCACTCAGCACCGATTGGCATAGCGAACAACAAGTTGGCCGGTTTCGCACCGGCTGTGGGCCGATTGAAGCCTTGGCTCGGGCGAAAACCCTGATTGAAAACGGCTGCAACGCGGTTGTTATTAGCGGCGAGGATTTGCTGAAAAGCCAGTACTCGCCGGAACAGCGCCTGTCGCTAATGGCGATTTATGGCGAGGATTATCCGCTAACGGCGGCCTATACCGAGTTAGCTGAGCATTTTATAGAGCGCCACAATAGTACGCCAACCGAGTTTAAACACATTGCGCAAGCGCTGTTTGACAACTACCTCCGCAGCTATCAAGCCGCGCTGGGCGAGGCCTTTCATGCCGACCAGCTTCCCGATGCAAAATGGTATAACTTTCTTAACCCCTTGTTTCGCGGTGTCGATTGCGCTAACCCTTTGGTGGATTTTACCGGCAGGTTACTAATTTGCAGTGAGCATATGCCGGCAAAGCTGCATCGGCCGCGGCAAACTTGCAGTGAATTACGAGGGGTTGGCATTGCCCGCGCCAACGGCGATGGGCGGGACTATATCGGCGACATCAGCGCCTACCAGCACCTCAAACAAGCCTTTGAAAAGTGTTGTGACAGCAGCGGCGTGGATATTAATCGGCAGTTAAAAGCGCAGCAGTTATTGCTCGAAGCCTACACCTGTTGCCCCGTCGTGCCCATGGCTTTTCTGTTGCACATTGGTGCGGTTGCCTCGTTACAAGCAATACCCGAATTTTTGGAAACACAACCCATAACGGTGACCGGCGGCATGAATTTGGCGCGCGCTGCTTGGAATTGCACGGCGCTTAACGGCTTAATAGCTATGCACCAGTGTTTAATTAACGGTGACAAAAACTACGGTTTGGTGCACGGCAATGGCGGCTTGGGCTATCGGCAGGGCTTGGCCTTGCTATCAAAATAAAACCCTAACTATATCTATTATCTGCGGGCGGATCGGCGCCCAACACCTAGCAACACCTAGGCGACATGCACGTCTGGCCTGCCCAGCATCAATCCACCCACAATAGAGCAAGCCATGCGCGGCGATGCTTTGGTCGCACGCCAGCTTCAAACGATTAATTCAGGTTTAACGGTTATTTCTAGGCTTAAGCGTAGTTCAGAATCGATTGCAGCCAGCGCTCGAGCACCTTAACCTCCATACCTTTGCGTTGCGCCAAACTTTCAACTTGGTCTTTGGCAATTTTGCCCACATTAAAATACTTTGCATCCGGATGAGAAAAATACCAGCCAGAAACCGCCGCTGCGGGAGTCATGGCAAAGTGTTCAGTGAGTTCCATACCAATCTGCCCGGCATTGAGTAAGTCAAATAACGCCGATTTTTCGGTGTGATCCGGGCAGGCAGGGTAGCCCGGGGCAGGGCGAATGCCGCGGTATTTTTCTTTCACCAAGTCTTCACTGCTCAATCTTTCGTCCGCGGCATAGCCCCAGTACTCCCTGCGCACCCGCTGATGTAAATGTTCCGCAAAGGCTTCCGCGAGACGATCGGCCAGGGCTTTTACCATAATGGCGTTGTAGTCGTCATTATCGGCTTCATACTGCGCGGCCAGCGCTTCGGCACCAATGCCTGCGGTTACGGCAAAACCGCCTAAATAGTCTTCGACACCTGAACCTTCGGGCGCGATAAAATCCGCTAAGCTCATAAAGGTCTCGTTTTTGGGGTTTTTTGCTACCTGTTGACGAATATGGTGTAGGTCGGCGATTTTTTGTTGATCGCGGTACAAATAGATATCGTCGCCATTGGCGCCAGCCTGCCAAAAGCCAAAGCAGGCTTTGGCTTTCAGCAATTTATTATCCACAATGTGTTTTAGCATACCCTGGGCATCTTCGAACAATTGCTTGGCGGCTTCCCCCACCACTTTGTCTTCGAGAATGGCGGGGAATTTGCCGACTAAATCCCAGCTAATAAAAAACGGGGTCCAATCGATGGTATCGAGGAGTTTTTCTAAGGGGTAGTCATCGAGCACCTTGGTACCTAAAAAGCTCGGTCGGGGCGGGGTGTAGTTTTGCCAGTCTAGGCGCAATTTTTTTGCTGAGGCCTCGCTGTAACTGAGAGCCTTGCGCTTGCCTTGGTTGGCGGCGCGGCGCTCGCGCACCACCACGTACTCGCTCTGAATTTCATTGGTATACTCGGCGCATTTGTCCGATAACAGTTTCGAAGCCACGCCCACCGCGCGGGAGGCATCGGCCACATAAATCGCTTGGTTAACTTGTAACTGCGGGTCAATTTTTACCGCGGTGTGGGCCTTAGAGGTGGTGGCGCCACCAATTAACAGCGGTTTGTTTATGCCCTGTTCTTGCATTTCCTTGGCCACCGTGACCATTTCATCCAGCGACGGGGTAATCAAACCGGAGAGGCCGATAATATCGCAATTTTCCGCCACTGCAGTTTTCAGAATTTTTTCGCAAGGCACCATAACCCCCAAGTCGATCACCTCGAAGTTATTACAGCGCAGAACCACCGCCACAATATTTTTACCGATATCGTGGACATCCCCCTTGACGGTGGCCATTAAAATTTTTCCATTAGACTGCACCACGCCGCTTTTTTCAGCCTCGATATAAGGCTGCAAATAAGCCACAGCCTGCTTCATTACCCGCGCCGACTTCACCACCTGCGGCAGAAACATTTTACCGGCGCCAAATAAATCGCCCACCACGTTCATGCCGTCCATTAAGGAACCTTCAATCACCTCCAAGGGGCGCGAGGCTTCTTGACGGGCGGCTTCGGTATCTTCTTCCACATAGGTGGCAATGCCCTTAACCAAGGCGTGTTCTAAGCGTTTTTTCACCGGCAGAGAGCGCCAAGCTAAATCTTCCTGTTTACTGCGCTGCTTGCCGTCGCCGCGATAATCTTCGGCAATGTCCAGCAGGGCTTCGGTGGCCTGGCTGTTGCGGTTGAGAATCACATCTTCGACGTTATCTTTGAGTTGCTTTGGCAGCTCATCGTAAATGGCGAGTTGGCCGGCATTGACAATACCCATATTCATACCCGCTTGAATAGCGTGGTACAAAAACACCGAGTGTATAGCCTCGCGCACCGGGTTATTGCCGCGAAAGGAAAACGACACATTGCTGACACCGCCGGAAACACCGGCGTGGGGCAGGTTGGTACGAATCCAGCGGGTGGCTTCGATAAAGTCCACCGCGTAGTTATTGTGCTCATCGATACCTGTGGCAACGGCAAAAATATTGGGGTCGAAAATAATGTCTTGAGGCGGAAAGCCGTTTTCCACTAATAAATTATAAGACCGCTGGCAAATGTCTATTTTGCGTGCTTGGGTGTCGGCCTGGCCGGTTTCATCGAAGGCCATCACGATTATCGCCGCCCCGTAAAGCGCACATTGCTTGGCATGATGCAGAAATTCTGCTTCACCTTCTTTCAAACTGATGGAGTTGACAATCGGCTTACCTTGAATGCATTTTAAGCCCGCCTCGATAACCGTCCACTTGGAAGAGTCCACCATAATCGGCACCCGCGAAATATCCGGCTCGCTGGCGATAAGATTTAAGAAAGTGGTCATGGCCCGATGGCTGTCGAGCATGCCTTCGTCCATGTTGATATCGATGATTTGAGCGCCGTCTTCCACCTGCGCGCGCGCCACGTCCAGGGCGGTGCTGTAGTCGTCGTCCAACACCAGGCGTTTAAAGCGGGCTGAGCCCGTAACATTGCAGCGCTCGCCCACGTTTACAAATAGCGAATCTTTGGTGATATTAAAGGGTTCTAACCCAGACAAACGGCAGGCGGGCTCAATATCGGGCTGGCTGCGGGGCGAATACTTCGCCACCGCTTCAGCAATGGCTTGAATGTGGGCCGGGCTGGTGCCACAGCAACCGCCGACGATATTCAGATAACCTTGGCGGGCGAAGTTTTCGACAATGGCGGCCATTTCGGCGGGGCTTTGATCGTACTCGCCAAACTCGTTGGGCAGGCCCGCATTGGGATGGGCGGATACCCGACAGCTGGCAACCCGCGCCAGATCTTTAAGGTATGGGCTGAGCTCTTCGGCACCCAGGGCACAATTCAAGCCCATGCTAAGGGGTTTTGCGTGACACAGCGCATTGTAGAATGCTTCGGTGGTTTGACCGCTCAGCGTGCGGCCAGAGGCATCGGTAATGGTGCCGGAGATCATGATAGGTAGCTCAAAACCCTGCTGGTCGAAAAGGGTACGCAGTGCATAGACCGCCGCCTTGGCGTTGAGGGTATCGAAGATAGTTTCAATTAACAGCAGGTCTGCGCCACCGTCAATAAGGCCTTTGGCGGCTTCGGTGTAGTTTTCAACCAGTTCGTCGAAGGCGACATTGCGGGCACCGGGGTCGTTGACATCGGGGGAAATTGAGCAGGTTCGGCTGGTGGGCCCTAAAACGCCCGCAACCCAGCGCGGTTTATCGGGGGTTTCACTATCAAAGGCAGCTGCAGCTCTGCGCGCCAAGGCGGCACCGTCCCGATTCAATTCATAGGCGTAGGCCTCGGTATTGTAATCCGCTTGGGAAAGCTGGGTAGAATTGAAGGTATTGGTTTCAACAATATCCGCCCCGGCCTCAAAATACTCGCGGTAAATGTTTTCAATCACATCGGGGCGGGTTAAAGTCAGCATATCGTTGTTACCGAACAAGTCATCCGGGTGGTCTTGCAGACGTTCGCCACGATAATCTGCTTCTTGCAGTTTACAATTCTGAATCATGGTGCCCATTGCACCATCTAAAATAAGTATGCGTTGTTTCAGGGCTTGGTAGAGCGCATCAATGCGCTGCTCACGTGTGTTCATATGCTAACCTATATCAAAATATTTTGATTTAGCTTCAATTCTAGCAGATTCGCCTCCGCTACAAGAGCGCTTTTTTAATCACAAACTTGACTTAACTTTAGTTAGCATTAGCCGGCATTGTTGAAACTGAACAATTTGAGTAAAATGGCCGAGTAAAACACTAAGGTATACGAGATCGCTATGTTAAACGTCACCATCACCGAATCTGCACAGGAATACTTAAAAGGTTTACTCGACAAGCAAGATTGCGACGGCATTGGTATCCGCATGTTTGTGTCCAACCCGGGCACACCCAATGCGGAAACCTGCATTGCGTACTGCCGTCCCGGCGAGGAAGAAGAGGGTGACCAGACCATGGCATTACAGGGTTTTAGCGCTTTTTTTGAGGAGCGCAGCGTGCCCTTTCTAGACGAAGCTCTGGTGGACTATTCCCCCGATAAAATGGGTGGGCAGCTCACCATTCGCGCGCCGAATTCGAAAATGCCCAATATTACCGATGACAGCCCCATCGAAGACAAAATTAATTATGTGCTATACAACGAAGTCAACCCCGGCCTCGCCTCCCACGGCGGCAATGTGAGTTTGGTAGAAATTACCGAGGATAACTACGCGGTGCTGCGCTTTGGCGGCGGATGCCAGGGCTGCAGTGCGGTGGATATGACCTTGAAGCAAGGCGTTGAAAAAACCTTGATAGAAAAAATCCCGGACCTGCGCGGTGTCAGGGATATTACCGATCACAGCGACACCTCAAACGCCTATTATTAAAACCGTCGCCCAGAGCAAAGCGAAAAACGACGCCCATTGCTTATTTATGCAGAGAATAGCTAAGGCCAGCCCTTCCGTTTGAAACGCAGAAAAGCGGCTACTTGATTCAATGTGGATATGTTGTATCATACGCCGCACTTACAATGTTCTTAAACAGCCTACTTTTAGCAAGGCGGCTGGCCGAGACGTAACCTACTCAGTCCTGATAATAAATGATATGATATATCACTCATCAGTCAAAGATTCGTCTTAATCATAAGCTAAATTATTTTCTAAAGAGGGGTGAAAAAAGTGAAGCATAAGTTGCTCGCACTGTTTATTGCGCACGCGTCGGTCAATTGCTTTGGCCTTAGCGGAAAAGTCATCGATGAAAACGGCGAAGCCATTGCCGGCGCGAAAATCGAAGTGGTGGGGAACAAGGATGTTTACCGCAGCGATGAACAAGGGCACTTTACGATTCCCTTAGATACCGTGGATGAAATTCACCTGGAAGCCGACGGCTTTAGCCACAAAATTCTGCACTTACACCACAAGCACGACGACACACTCACCGTTACGCTGGCGCGCGGAGCGCTGGAAGTTGTCGATGTGGTGGGTGTGCCACAACACTTTTCAAAGATTGAATCGGCGCAGCCGGTTTCGGTATTAGCCGGTGCTACTTTGCGTAAAAGACAAGCCAGCACTTTGGGAGAAACCCTGAAAAATGAAGTGGGTGTGCAGAGCTCATACTACGGCGGCGTGGTTAGCAGCCCGATAATTCGCGGCCTGGACGGCCCCAGAGTGTTGGTGACGCAAAATAGCTTGGATGTCAGCGATGTTTCTCGTGTAGGCCCCGACCACGTAGTGGCCGTAGAAGCTGTTACTGCGAAACAGATAGAAATACTGCGCGGCCCGGCGAGCTTATTTTTTGGCTCTGGCGCCATTGGCGGCGTGGTTAATGTCGTTGATGAGCGCGTACCTTCGGACAGTGAGAAAACCGGTGCCTTGTTAAGTGAATACAATTCGGTGAACGATGAAACCGTGGTATCGGGGGCGTACACCGATGGCAATGAGCGCTTTGCGTTTCACGCCGACGGTTTTTGGCGAGACAGTAACGATTACGATATTCCCGGCTTGGCGGAGCTGGAAACCGAAGAAGAGCACGAGGAGGAAGATCACGAGGAGCACGAGGGCGGCAGCTTAGAAAATAGCAGCTCAGAAAGCAGTGGTTTTAACCTAGGCGGCAGTCTTTTATTGGATAACGGTTATGTAGGCTTGTCCTACGGGCGCCTGGATCGACTCAACGGAATTCCCGGTCATGGGCATGAAGATGAACATGAAGAGGAACATGAGGAGGAAGAGGAACACGAAGACGAAGAGCACGGTGAGGAAGAGACAATTCTGTCTGATTTGGAACAAGATCGCTGGCAACTGTTAAGTGAGTTGCAATTACAAAACGGCTTTTTTAGTGGCATTAATACGCGCCTTGGGTATACAGACTACGAACATGCGGAAATCCATGAAGGCGAAGACGAAGAAGGCACGGTATTTAAAAGTACCACTAGCCAGCTGCGCGTCGACCTTCTGCACCGAGAATGGTCTGGCTGGAAGGGCGCGTTCACCCTCGAAGCCAAGCAAAACGCCTTCGAAGCTCAGGGTGAAGAAGCCTTTGCGCCACCCTCAGACACGGACACTATCGCCTTGGCTCTCGTCGAAGAAAGGCATGCGGGCAAGGTGCTTTGGCAGTGGGGCGCGCGTATTGAGCAAGTGTCTTTAAGTGCAGAAGATGTTGAATTGGGCGGTCACGAGGAACACGAAGAAGAAAATGAAGAGGAAGAAAGCGACGAAGAAGGCCATATCGAATTCGACGATTTTGAATTTACCCCTCTCAGTGTCTCAGCGGGTTTGGTTTGGGATTTCTCCCCTGGCTACAATTTGGGCCTGTCCCTAGCTCATGCCGAGCGCGCGCCCAGTGCTGCCGAATTATTCTCTGCCGGTCCACACATTGCTACCAGAATTTACGAGTTGGGTGCGCTTTTTGAAATTCATCGCGAAGAGGACGGCGAGTATCATATTGAATACCGTGGTGAGGCCGACAAAGAAACCTCGAATAACATAGATTTTACGCTTCGCAAATTTGAAGGCAATATCGGTTTCGTCTTTAACCTATTCTACAACAGTGTCTCCAACTTCTAT
This sequence comes from Cellvibrionaceae bacterium, assembly GCA_019634095.1. Taxonomy (GTDB): domain Bacteria; phylum Pseudomonadota; class Gammaproteobacteria; order Pseudomonadales; family Cellvibrionaceae; genus JAHQVY01. The sequence continues at coordinate 4,836 of JAHQVY010000324.1, read as the reverse complement.
TTTCTGAGCGACAGTGGCTTAACCACGGAGGATGTTTTCCACGAAGAGGAGGGCGAAGAAGACGCAGAAGAAGATGAGCACGGCGAAGTCTTACCCGTGCACGTATTTCAGCAGGAAGATGTCAGCCTCACCGGCCTTGAGCTGGAATTCGCTTGGCAACTGAATCAGCATTTAAAATGGACAGTTTGGGGCGACACTGTGAGCGCTGAATTGGACAATGGTGAAAACCTTCCGCGCACTCCACCCACCAGGTTGGCAACGCTGTTTAACTACGACGTCGGCGCATGGGAGTTTGAAGTGAGTGGTGTGCATCATTTCGAACAGACTAATACCGCTCCAGAAGAAACGGAAACCGATGCTTACACCATGGTCGATGCGCGAATAAGTTATACCCTGCCCATAGCCGCAACGCAGGCAAAGCTGTATTTTGCTGCCAACAACCTAGGCGATGAAGAAGCGCGCGTTCATACGTCATTTTTGAAAGATCAGGCCCCATTGCCGGGAAGGAATCTTAAACTTGGCGTGTTAGTGAACTTTTAACGCAAGCATAATCCTAAATTAATCAGTTGGATCTACTGCGGACGCCCAATGAACTGAAATTAAAGCGTTTTTAGGATAATTATTCAACGGTAGCCTACTTGGCACCGGTTTTAGATGGCCGCCGCTGTGCGCGCATAATTGGATGTGCGTATAGCGGCATGGCAGCTAAACGCAAACGTAGCACAGTTACTGCTTAGTAGGTGCTAGACGAGTAGATGCTAGTAGAGTAGATGCTAGAAGAAAAGCAAGGCGCCTCCGCTCTTCAAGCTCCAACGGTTACGCTTACTCATCGACAAGCAGGTTTGAAACAGGGGGTTTGCTTTCTAAGATTTTGCTGGGTATCTTGGTGCAGTATGTGGTGGTGTATTGAATTAGGCAGACGTATAATCCTAAATAAATCAGTTGGATCTACTGCGGACGCCCAATGAGCTGAAATTAAAGCGTTTTTTCAATTTTGCGACGGCACCCGTAGAGTGACTACGAATTTGCCGCAAAAGTTAAGAAATTCACTCTAATTTCAGCCCCTTGAACGCCCTCGCTACGATCCAACTGATTTATTTAGGATAATTCACGTTGCGTGACATTACTTGAAATAAACCAGGGCCAGGTACGCCCTTGCGCAATCTAGCTAAATCTGCATAGGCATAATTTTGCAACAACGACAACTTCATAAAATTATGGGTAAAGCCCAGGCAATGTGCGCCCATTCTGGCGGGCGCTTAACGGAAAAGCGCAAACGCATACTCGAAGTGCTGCTAAGGTCGGAAACCCCGCTTTCCGCCTATGAGGTATCCGATGCTTATGCTAAAAGCAATCAAAGTTCAATGCCCACTATGTCGGTTTACCGTATTCTCGATTTTTTAGAGTCTGAGCTTTTAGTTCACAAGCTAAGCTCCACCAATAAATACGTTGCCTGTTCTCATATCGCCTGCGATCACAGCCATGAAATCTCACAATTCTTAATATGTAACCAATGTCAGCGGGTTAAAGAAATTGCGATCAATAAAAGTATTATTGATGAACTTGATAAGCAAGTGATCAATGCAGGATATACCCTAATGAACTCGCAATTGGAATTGGATTGTCTGTGCGACGCCTGCAATGCCGGCAGTGCATAGCAAACAGCAAAGCCCGGCTACTTTATGGGAATAAAAACTAGAGAAATTCAGTGTGCACAGCAAGGTACTCCCCGCCGTGCACTTTGTTACTCCCCGCCGTGCACTTTAATGGCGGCATAATAATTGCCGCTCACCAAGCTAGGGTTTAAAATCAAACACCTCTACTTCATTGGTATCGCTGACTAAGACGGCCATATTTGCGCCTGCAAATTTAAGCTGGTAGCGCTGGAAAATATCCCAAGTAAGATCTCGTACTTTAAAGGTGTAATCCGCCTGGCCATTGCTTATCCACAATTCCCCCGCGCTGTTATCCTCTCCCGAAAACAGCAGTACCCAGCCATTTACCGGTGTCACTTCGGTGCGCGAAATAGCCGCTGCTTCGTTGGGGACAACTTGCACCACCTCGCTGCGCTGGGTTCGAAGGTTGGCCCCTATACCGGAAATTTCAGACAGAGCCGGCAAATTAACCGGGCCTTGCTGGTTAAACATGGAGATCACACGGTGGCCCAGGTCTTGGTCTTGGGCGTTGATCACAAAAAGTTTGCCATCGGAGCCCATTGAATCGTAGGCAAGATCAGTATTTTCGGAGATCGCGCGCCAAACAATTTGCTGCGGTCCACTGCCCACTTGAATAATATCCAGCTCCGCGAGTTGAACGCCTTGCCCGTTTGGCAATAAGTTTTTACCCATTGCCCAGATACGTAGCTGGTTTTGCTCGTCGGGCCAGTTGAGCACCTTTAGTCGGGTATCGAGACGATCGATAATGGGGTCGCGGGTGGCTTGGCCAAGAATAAACATATCAATGCGGTTTTCAGGGTCGAGCAGTGGGTTCGTGTCGTTGACTTGGAAGATAAAGGGCGCTTTATCACTATGGCTGCCGCCAACCATAAAACTGTTATCGTTAACTATCGGGGTTTTGAACTCTCGTATGGGTGAGCCGTCGAGAATACCCACAATACGACGCTGTCTGGACTCTTCATTGCCAACAATTTCGGTGTAGGCAATTTCATTGCCGATAAACGACACCGGCACCAGCTCCGCCGAAAGCACGTTTTGGTCTTCAGCGTCATTATTCGCTGCATGGCTAAGTATCGGCTCGCTGCGTTCAAAACTATCTCGGAGTTGCTGCACATAGTAGCGCTCGGTTTCGCTATCTCGATAGAGTAAATAGCTGATCGTGTCCGTGTTGAGATAATCAATCAGCGTTGCATTCTCTGAGATATCTGGAATATCTTGCCATACCACCTGCTGCTCTTGAATAATAATTTCCTTTGCGCCGAAAGCTTCACTCAACACCAGCTGCCGGTTGTAGCGACTCACCGGAGTAATGGCAAGATCGTCGTAATCCCCGGGCTGAAGAACATGTTGTTCGCGATCATCAAAGGTCAGTACAACGCCTGTTTCGGGGGCGACATGCACGGTGTATTCTCTGCAGGAGAGTTGCCAGCGCTGCTTATCGAGCGTTTCGGAGAAGCCTTGTTGCTGTAACTCGCAAAATTGCGTACCAGCGCTGCCGTCGATGGAAATGCCGTCGATCTGAGAGCCCTGCATAGTCACTGGCGACCTGTCGGTAATCTCGACAATATTGGTGGTACCTCTAAGAAAAACAGGGAAGGGGATGTCGGTGATGATTTCTACAATATGTTCAGATTCCGCATCGGCACACACAATCGTGAAAGTCGCGTTGAGCTCGCGTTCGGACCCTAACTCACCGCTACAAGTCTGCAGTTCGGGTTGCGCTACAATTTCTGGAAGTTCAACATCGGCGCTTTCGGAGCTGACAGACAGCGACGGCTGATTCTGAATAAAAGTAACCGGCGTTGTACCTCCCCAAGTTAAAGCAAGTTCACCCTTAAGGTTTTCAATGGTCACTTCTAAAAAATGGGTTGTGGGCGCGTTGCAAAGCACCTCCACCGTTTGCTTTAAATCCTCTTCAGAACTGCCCACTATCTCGCAGGTTTGAAAGGTTGGCGAGGTAACCTTCACTTCGGCAAGGCTGGTATTTGGGGAGGAAAATTCTGCCACCGGTTGCGATGGGTCGAGCGTAAATTGTTGACCTTGCCAATCAATAACGGCGGTACCTTGCAGGTTATCTGTTCTTACAGTAAGGCTTGTGTTAGAAGCTTCCTCATTGGGAGCATCGGGTGGGTTTGGTCCTGAATTGTTGTTGTTGCTGCCGCCGCCGCAAGCGACCAAAAATACACAGCCAATAGTTAAGATCGAAAATAAAGAAAGATTTTTGGAAGCAGTCACAATACCAACCCGCCATTTAATTGTTATTTATTGGAAGCTTACATCGAAAAATACAACAACATTGCAGCCCAGAAAGGGCTCGGAGAAAGGTCTATTGTTCTAATCGTGTTACAGCTTTTGCTCATTATATATTTTTTGCCGAATAACATACGCCATAACGGATCTATGTTTTAACAATGCGAGCCACTTGCTACGCATATCTTTTTGAGCTGTTGTAATACGGATAATTGGTTTTTATAACTTTTCTTTGTTAAAATTCGTGACGGTTATCAAGAATAAATAGAGCGCCAAAATCTGCAAATACTTTAGAATTAATAAAAAAATAAAATCTAATTTAAAAGAATTAAAAATAAGTTTTTTAATTGCACCTAAAGACTGAGGGGCAAAAAAGCTACGAAATTGTAGAATTGTGAAATCAGCCTGTTTTTTTATTCCCCTGAGCAGTATAAAAATATCTGCTTGGTTCGGAAAGTAATTAAAACCCGAATCGATGCCCTCACCTTTTAACCAAGACCGAAGCCTTACAAGCGATGCAGGGTCACTAGGCATTTAACGTATTTGGTTCAGGGTGTCAGAGGGTCGGCCGTCATTCTGGAAATATTCGCCAAAATGACCTTAAGTATTTAATATATTTAACTTTTTATGGTTATGATGTCGGACTTGTTGTTCATCAGACCGTCGAGAATGTACACCGCTTCGTAGACACCGCATGGAATAAAATGACTAAACAAAGCAATGTAGGTATCGGAAACATGGTAGTAGCCAATACCACCATAACCTCCATAGCGAATATGGTACTCTGTTAACAGGTTCTGTTCGTAAAGATCCCACATCGTCCCATCAGCCGACGCGTGCTTGCCGCTGCCCCAGTATTTAGGCAAATCAAATTTATTATAAGCGTTAACGACCTGGGTAATCGCTTTGT
>JAHQVY010000323.1 GCA_019634095.1 Cellvibrionaceae bacterium | reverse complement strand
ATGTTAAGCACCCTTTCAGTTAGCCGCTTCAGAAAAATCACACGGCTTATAATTGAGATAATTTTACAAACAGTTAGTGGGATCGAGAAATCGCATACCACCTGCACACTCTTTCTAACTCTAGCCCAGGCCAGTGAATTCTACGCCAAACCAACGTCTGCATCATCACCATCTATCGGCACGGGCCTTTGAGTTCGAGACCGAGGACAAGGCTGTAAGATTACATAAGTTCAACGCGACTAGACTACCGAGGTGCCGACATATGGCGGAAAACGCGTTACTTTTATTTTTCTTTTACCATAACTGAACAATATGTATAAAGTTATTTTAATGCGCTCTTACTGAATAGTTTTCTCGTAGATACTCTTGCTGTATCAGGCTGTTTGCTTTATTAACAAGCGGTGGCTGGCAACAATCGCCGCAGCTTCGGCAGCGAGCAAATATCGGAGCCGCTATATCAATATCACTTCACCTTAACTTACCCAAGACAACTTCGCAGAATTTAAAGTAACAGTATGTGTCTGCTAAATTCTTCGGTAAAAAAACACATAGTTAGCTATTCAATACTGACACTGAATGGCTAACTATGACTACAAGCATTGACTCGAAACCATAAGCTACTTGAGGTTAATTGTCATATTTGGCCCGTGACTCGCGGGGATATCATCGTCAAACCACCTTGCGGTAATGGTTTTCGTCTCGGTATAAAACCGAACGGCCTGCTTGCCATAGGCGTGCTGGTCTCCGTAAAAAGACGCCTTCCAACCGGTGAAAGAAAAGAACGGTAGCGGCACCGGAATGGGAATGTTAATGCCCACTTGCCCAACTTCTATTTCATGCTGGTAGCGGCGAGCAGCGGCACCGCTGGCGGTAAAGATGGTAGTGCCATTACCACAGGGGTGATTATTAATGAGTTCAATAGCATCATCGAGGGTGTCTACGGTCATAACACATAACACCGGCCCAAAAATTTCCTCGGTGTAAATACTCATATCGACAGTAACATCGGAAAACAGTGTGGGGCCAATCCAATTTCCCTTGGGGTAACCTTCTACAACAACATCAGAACCGTCTAACAAACAAGTGGCCCCCTGTTCTTTACCTTGTTTAATAATATCTAAAACCCGCTGCTTAGCCTGCGGGCTAATCACCGGGCCGAAAGCCGCTTCAGGATCATCCCAGGCACCAGGGCGCACCCCTTCTAAGGTACGCTTAATATCATCTATCCACTCTTTCGACTCACCCACCAGCACGGCGACACTAATTGCCATACAACGCTGACCCGCAGCACCGACTGAAGCGCCAACGATATTATTAATCACTGCTTGCCTATTGGCATCTGGCATCACCACCATGTGATTCTTGGCGCCAGCGAAGGCCTGCACTCGCTTCATATTATCGGTGCCGGTTTTATAAATATATTGGCCCACAGGCACAGAGCCGACAAAGGAAATAGCTTTGATTACCGGGTCAACCAAAAGAGCGTCGACGGCTTCTTTGCGACCGTGAATAACTTGGAGAATATTTTTTGGCGCACCCGCTTCAATAAGCAACTCTGCTAGGCGCATCGGAGTTAAAGGGTCTTGCTCGGAGGGTTTCAGAATAAAGCTGTTACCGCATGCAATGGCGAGTGGAAACATCCAAAGCGGAATCATTGCAGGGAAATTAAAGGGCGTTATACCAGCACAAACACCGAGAGGCTGGGTGTACGAGTAAGTATCGATACGATTCGCCACATTCTCTACGGTTTCTCCCATTATTAGGCTGGGGATATTGCAAGCATGCTCAACCACCTCGATGCCGCGCCATACATCCCCCTTAGCATCCTCAAACGTTTTGCCGGTTTCTTTGGCTAGGATCTCAGCTAATTCGTCGTGGTGCTGTTTCAGTAGCTCTTGATACTTCAACATTACCCTGGCACGCGTCGGCACGGGGGTATCTCGCCATTCAACAAACGCCTGCTTCGCAGATTCTATGGCCTGCCTTACTTCGGCCGGCGTCGCACAAGGCGCTTGCGCAATAAGCTCTTGGGTAGCTGGGTTGGTTACGTCGATCCACTCGGAAGTTGCGCTCTGCGTGAACTCACCAGCGATTAACTGGGGGACGCGATTAGATGATTTAGTCATGGGGCTATCTCTTTCTGGTTAATTCGTTATTAATATTAGGTTAGCACTAGCATCTAATGTGTAGGCGAAAAACTCGGCATTTATAGCCACCTTGGCACGCCTGACCGGAAGCAAAAAACCATGCCTGCCTTTCTTTATTGCTATTTTTAACACAGCAAAACCCTTTATAACATTGACGATATTGCTTAAAACATGGATTATATTGCTGTTAACAAAACATTTGAGGCAAGCGCCATGTCTACTTTACCAACAATATCAAGCCCTTAATGCCCGTCTCTTCCGGATGGCCACTAAAACCCGGCGGAGTGCGCTTTTTTGTGCCCCTTTTTGCCTGTCAACAACTGGCCGGCCATCCACTGACCAAGCACCTGTATATCGAGGGGCTGGGTTACTATCAAAAGGCCATTGGTCATGCCATGGAACGCATGGAGCACGACGACTGCCTTTTACTTTACTGCATAGAGGGAAAAGGTCATCTCGCCATTCTCGGTAAAGCAGCGCAAGAATTTACGGTTAATAGCGGCGACTTAGTGCTGATTCCCAAGGGAACCCAACACCGCTATTATTCGCACCCCAAGCAGCCATGGACTATGTACTGGGTTCATTTTAACGGGGCCTCGGCTGGGGCTTATATTGATCAAATTATTTCGGGGCAAGCCAAGTATGTTGTATCACTCGGCCACCACGGTAAACTCATTGCAGATTTCGAAAGCCTGTTAAGCGTGCAAAAAACGGGGTATCAATTTTCCCGTTTTATCTATGCCTCGAATTTATTAGCGCAAATGCTCAGCTTTATCTCGGTCATGGCCCCCAGCGGCAACGCGTCAAAAACCTATGGCCTTGAACTCGATAAAATCCAAGAGCTGATGGAAAAAAATATCGCCAAGGCCCTAGATCTGGATGCACTGGCAGACATGGCCAATTTATCGAAATTTCATTTTTCCAAGAAATATAAGCAGATGACCGGCTATTCCCCCATCCAGCATTTTATTCACATTAAGATGGAACGGGCTTGCTATCTGCTCGACATCTCCGATCAAAGCATTTCCCAAATAAGTGAAACTCTGGGTTATGAAGATCCGCAGTACTTTTCGAGACTCTTTAAAAAAGTGGTGGGCTTGTCACCTCGCGATTACAGGAAACTGGGGCGCGGTTAATCGCTCTCGAAGCCGTCCTTCGCCTCTTCCAAACACTCTCGCTTAAAGAAAGTAAGCACTTGCAAACTTATACCAATGAATACAACTTTTTAACAACAAGCTTAGGGTAATCTGCGCCAAACCGAGTTGACGCTCAAAAACCCGGAGCAGGCGATCACTTCTGCAATACGGCTAAAAATTGTAACGCAGCTCTAAACCCCACATGCGCGGCGCTGCCGGAATAGCAGCATTAGAACCACTCACCTGGCCCAGGGGCAGGCCACCTGTGTAATACTCTTCATCGTTCGGGTTATTAACAAATAAGACCAGCATCAGCTCAGTACCGCAGGCCTGATCTAAGTCGACCCGCAACTTAGCCAGGGTGTAGCCCTCGATCTCGGTGCCGGGCAATGTCGTGTCGTTATTATTACTGTAAAAAAATTCGCTTTGCGAGTACACCTGAGCACGAACATTCAGTTGCCCGAGAGAGCCGAGATCGCTATTAGTTTGCGCAAAAAGCGAACCTTGATGTTCCGGCGCATCAGCGTGTGGACCAAATACAAAGGTTTGACCCACCGCCGAGCCGACTGGGTCGGTGTAGCGAGCATCGGTGTAGGCATATGAACCCCCTAAGGTTAGCCAATCGGCAACTTGAAAGCTCGCATCCAACTCGAGGCCGCTTATTTGGGCCTCATTGACATTTGCCGCATTCGCCGTTTGATTAAACCTGAATCCGTGACTTCGATTTTAAAAAATGTTTAGATTAATTTTTTATGTGTTGATGCAACATGCGATCTAGCCTTCCATCAAAGCCTGCCTTATTATTGGCAGTTGATCCCCGCCAAAATACAACCGATCTTTATCGACAAAAATTGTCGGCGAGCCGAATGCCCCTCTTGCAATCGCATCCTCTGTATTCAATCTGAGGCAATCCTTGATAACTTGATCCCGCGTTTTCTCTAACAACTCAGAGCCGTTTAAACCACAGGCATCGGCAATGGCAACCATCACTTCGGGCTCATCTAAGTTTTTCTGATCAGTGAAGTACGCTTCAAAAGCACGGGTGGCAAAGCTTAAAAGTTGCTCTTGATGATCTTGCAATGCACAACAAAAACGCATTGCCAATACTGACTTCACAGGGTGATGCTCACAGGGGAAATTCATGGAAATACCGTAGAGTTTTGCCCACTCTTGCAGCCAAGTGAAGGAATGACGATATTTTCGGTCATCAGGGTTTTCCCGCCATCGGTATACATCGTGATTCACTGCGTTGAACACGCCACCAACCAAGAAGGGCTTCCACACGATAGTCGCGCCCGACTCTCGAATAATTGGCTGGATATTTTTAAACGCCATCCAAGTCCAAGGCGAAGATAGATCAAAGAAGAATTCAACAGTATGCATCGCCACACCACATTAATTACCAAATAAAAATTTGTTCGCATCCGGATCTTGCTGCGGCTTGCGTACAATAAGATCACGCCCTACAGCCATACCGCGCCGTAAAGCAGGGCGCTTTTTCAGTTGATCATACCAGCCCTTAAGCGACTCAAATTCGACCAACTCGATCCCCTGAGCCTTATAAGTTTGCACCCAGGGAAAGATTGCGATATCGGCAATTGAGTACAGATTTCCAGCTACGTACTCTGCCCCATGCAAACGTTTATCAAGTATGTCAAACAGACGGAGGACTTCGCGACGATAGCGGTTAATGGCATACTCAATTGGCTGCGGCGCATACAGTTTAAAATGACCGTACTGCCCCATCATTGGACCGAGTGCACTGACTTGCCAGAACAACCATTCAAGTACAGATTTCTTCTGCTGTGCCTCAGCGGGTAGAAACTTTCCCGTTTTTTCCGCCAGATATAGCAAAATGGCCCCACTTTCGAAGACCGCAATAGGCTCATTGCCTGGATCGGGGCTATTATCGAGCAGCGCGGGAATTTTATTGTTTGGACTAATTTTTAAAAAATCCTCCTCGAATTGTTCACCCTTAAAGATATCCACCATTTGCAATCGATAGGGCAAGCCACACTCTTCAAGCATCACACTGGTTTTCCAGCCGTTCGGGGTAGGCGCAAAATAAAGATCTATCATTTAGTTTATCGCTATTGATTAATCCGCTTTTTCTTCATCGTCGCCGCCAAAAACTCGGAAATCTCGACGCTCCGCCTCTGTGTGCTTTGCGCCAGCTATTAACAATAACAACTGACTGGCCTATTTGCATCGGTTTTTGAGTTCTGAACCTTTAGCTCGGCATACTTTTTAGAGAGTGGACTATCCGATAGAATTCTTTATATTAAAATTACTTTAACTCCTTGGCGCCACTGCTCACACTCTTCACCTTGATCAAAGCTAGCCGTAAACGCAACTTTCGAGCTTATTAACACAAAACCAAACACCAAAATAAGCGCAGAGCATTGTATAAAAAAGAGGCATAAGCTCTCACTGCATTTAGCAATCAGCCTAGTCTGT
>JAHQVY010000322.1 GCA_019634095.1 Cellvibrionaceae bacterium | reverse complement strand
ATTCGGGCAACGCATCGCTACAGGGATGTAGCCTATCTGGGTAATGCAGGAGCTATTACCGATACTCACAGGGACGTGAGGTATTAGGGTAATGCAGGAGCAATTACCGAGGAGCAGTTGCCGAGCACGGCCACAACGCACGATCTCAGCGTTAAAATTCAGCTAACTGGTGCAACATGCGGGCTAGATAAGTCTCGCTGCTTAGACGTAAAAGTTGATCATCGTTGATCTATTCGATCGTTTTTACGACACCAGCAACGGGGCTTAGATCATCCTAAATTAATCAGTTGAATCTACTGCGGAGGCCCAATGAAGTGAAATTAAAGCGTTTTTTCAATTTTGCGGCTGCACGGAGTTTGCTCCCAGCAAACTTACAGAAATACACTCTAATTTCAGCCCCTTGAACGCACTCGCTACGATCCAACTGATCAATTTAGCATCATGTCAAAAGTGGAAGTTAATTCGTGCACGCTACAATTATCGCGCAACAATTATCGTGCAACAATGCGCACTCTGCGGTTCGCGCCGCTGTTAGGGTTTTGTTTATCAAATAACTCGTACTCGCCCCTTGCTTGTACCGCAATGCGTCTGGCTTCTATACCGTAACGCTGTATAAAAAAGCTTTTCACGGTTTCGGCACGTTTTTTCGAAAGCGCTAAGTTATAGTTCTCACTGCCGACAGCGTCGGTATGACCTTCAACGGCAAACATACTGCGGCTGAGTTGTTGCGACGCCAATGCCTCGCCAACGGGTTTTAACTGTTGTAATGATGCTCCCGTTAGTTGATGCGAGTTAAACTCGAAATTTATTTGCATGGAAATCGACCGAGGCGCTGCCGCTTCTGCCGCTTGCGGTTGGATAATTTTTATACCACGTAATTTAAGCGGTGTAAGTGAACCTTCGGCAGGGGCAAGCAGGTCGATGATTTTTTGCTTATCAAGGATTCTCTGCCCCAGGTGGGTTTCTTGCATTGTGGTATTTCCCGCAAAACTCAATGCGTTAATACTCATTAGCAAACTAAACAAGGTCGCTTTAATGGTCTTAGTGTTCATGGCTTAATTCTCCTATATTTAGGTTCAAGGTTTCGGTTGATTGGCAATAACATAGGTCGCTTCACCAATGGGCGAAAACGTCGCGCGAATAAAGGCCTGTTTAATATTCAATATCGAGTCTACTTTGAGCGGTTCAAAGTCAACGCCTTGTATTTCTAGGGGAAGCGATTGCGAAATTTCCCGTCGTGTGGCGTAACAGGTAATTTGCTCGCTCGGGTTCGCCTCGATAATAAAAGGCATATCACCGGGTAGCTGCAAAGTTTCATTTTTCTTAACAAAGTTATTTCTTTCAAAACGGTTGGGGAAAAAGCGCTGAATTTTTTTATCGACGTCACTGTAATAGCAGTAAATGAAGCCATCCTGACTTAAACGCAGATTAAAATCAATCGGGCCAGGTTCCGCAGCCGCTGCGGCGCCTTGCACTTGAATATCAATTTTCACCGCGTTTGGTGAGTGGCTTGCATGGGCACCTTTGGCCAGAGAGCTGTCCGCCATTTCCGTTTTGTGTTGTGTCGTTTGTGCAATTAAGGCCTGCTTGTCTTGGCTTTTGGAACTAGGATTACTATCGAGTAGTAACTGCATAAACGCCACATCGACAATACCGGTTTGAGGGTAGCCGTGACTTTGTTGGTAAGCGCGCACGGCATTTTGAAATGCGCTTTGCGAATCGCTTGAATGAAGATCATAAATACCTTTTAAACTGAGCACACGACGCACATAGGGAATTAAAACATTGTCAGCTTCGAACACCCGCATCCAGTCTTCGATCTCTTGGGCCACCAAGGGGTTATCCGTGGATATATTTAAACACTGCCAGTAAGGCACTTTCATTAAACGGCCAATAAGTTCTATGGCGGCCAAGTCAATTAAATTACGCAGTGCCTGCGAGACCCCTTCGTTTTTATCGCTGGAAAAATTAAAATTGAACCCGAGTTTTTTTATTACCGCATCGCCGTCGAAAGAGCTGCTAGAACTGAGCAGAATCACTTGATTGCTCGAATTTGCCATGGGAATAATAGAGAGGTCGCGCATACGAACCACATTTAAATCAATACCCATAATATCGCCATTAACGCGACGACTGCCGCCTAAGCCCCATTTTTTGGCCGAGAGACCACCACCGAGACGCTCAGAACTCACCCGGGTATCGTATTGCGATATAGAGCCGCGAATACCGTACTTAGGTTGGCGTTGGTAGACACTGGTATTGCCAGAATTAGATAAAAAAGAAATCGCGTTGCTGGAATCTCGCCCGTAGGCCACCAAACGAACGGCGTTACTACGCCGCGACATATTAGCAACTGCGGTGATTAGCATATCCCGAGTGCCGACGCTGACCTTACCGGTATTGTCATAGAGCTCTTCCATAATAAAAGTCGACTCGGGTATTTGGTAGCTGAGCAGCAAATCGTCCATGCAGCGTAAACTCTGCGAAAAATTGGTGATCGTGCGATTGGGCGTAGTATAGGGCCCCGTTTGCATGGACCTAACATTACTCTGAATACTGCTGCGCGTAGCACAGGCATTCAACAATACAATGCTGATGAGAAAAGGGCACAAAAGTACCCTACTTGCAGTGGTTGTTTGCATTGATAATATCTCCGCTCACAATAATGGTAATTTCACGTTGATTACGGTAGCCCCGTGCATTTTTAACATTGCCTAAATCAATGGCGCCGCAGGGGGTTTCACCAACTGGATCACCAAAAATATCCACGCCTTCAGTACTGGTTCGCTGTTGGTAATCCGCCTCGGGAAGCTGTGACAACTCTAGTTTTTGCCGTGCTTTAAGGCGATAAAACTTCGATGCTAGCACCCCGTCAATATCGGGGTTCGCCTCACTGGGGACGACAAAACTAAAGTAAAGGCTACTTATAACAAGGTAACTGATGAGATGTTTTTTCATGATCGTCTCCTGTTTTATTTGTCGGTGACATTGCCAATATTGATTTCACCGCGACCCTGCTGATTTTCTAACAGTACCGTGCCATCAATATGTATTTTGGTTTCGGTCGACTGGGGGCGATCACTATTCACTGTGCCAATATTAATTTTTGACTGACGCACCCTCCCTTCGGTCAGCGAAACAACTTGCTTACCGTTCACTTTAATATCAACGTCCTCAGCACCGTTTGCCTGGCTCGACCCGATATTGATTTCTGAAGAAATATCGGAGCCATTGCTTTTTTGAACGATATTGTCAAACTTGACTTCTATTTTTGTATCAGCCTTAGCAGCAGTTGCCGCAGTGAAAAAAATAATTAACGTGGTGACTATACGGTTCATAGCGTTACCTTTTTTTATGGGTGTTTTCAAACTCGTTCTCACGGTTTAGATTAAGTTGAAGTGCCCGCAAGTGCGGGCACTTTCTCCACGACCGCAATTTCATGGCTAAAAACGCTGCTAGTTTGTCACAGCGCCGATATTTGCGCGGTTGAAGTTGTTGTCGCCGTGGATTTTTTGTGTGACATCTCCCACATCCACATCACTATCAAAATCGCCATCGATAAACGAACCACCGCTAACCGCACCAAGGTTAAGTTCATTAATGTTGTTATCGCCCTCAATGACCTGGGTAATATCGCCGGCTTCCACTTCAATCTCCACCTTGCCACCCACAGTCGTGGTGCCTTTTAAAGTTCGCGCACCTTCGTTAGCTCCGTCAATAATGTCATCAACAAGGGGGATACTGGCTGCAAAGCTCAATGGCGCACTCAGCAACGCACAGCACAAAAGAGATGATGTGATGGTTTTAATTACTTGATTCATGATTGTTTCCTCAATGATGTTTAAGAAGACAAGCCATACAATGTTGCATGATTAATCTTGGCTTGTTACTTAATTGAGATGGACAGATTCGAATAGATGGACAAAAAAATTTAATTTTTTTTTAAATTCTTCTTTATAAGGTATTTGAACCTAAATTAACTTACCTCCGGCAGAGCCGGAGGCTTATTGGGTGACGCCCTAAAAGGGCTTTAGAGAGCGCCCAAGGCGCAAAAAGCTAAACAGTTAAACGTCCGTGCAATTGATATGGCGCTTTTATCCTCGTTCCCATGCTCCGCGTGGGAATGCAGACCCGTTTTAAAATTACCCTTTTTTTGCTGACTGTTTGGCCATGATATGCGTTACCACGCGGGAGCGTGCGGGCTCTACGGGTTATCGACAGGGAGCTCGTGTATTTCCGCAAATTTGCCGGAAGCAAGTGCAGGCCGGGCCGCCCTTTGACGGCCAAGATAAAACCCATCCATATGCTTAATTCACAGCCAGTTATCCATCAATAAAAACGCCGACCAATAGGAAGGGTGCGCAAAGCTTTCTTGTTCTAACAAACTCAATTGCGCGCGACGCAGGGCTTCTGCTTTGGAAACACCATGCAAGTACAAGTGGCGGTAAAAGCTCTGCATAAGCAGCGCTGTGGATTGATCGCCAATATTCCACAAGCTCCCCAAGGCGCTGCGCGCACCGGCTTTGAGGGCGACGCCGGCGAGCCCCAGCCCTGCGCGGGCGTCGCCGCTGGCAGTTTGGCAGGCGCTAAGCACTAATAATTCCAGCGGCCGCTCCCGATATTTAGTGGAGCTAAAAATTTGTTTTAATGCCGACATATCCATTTGCTGGTCGTAGGTTTGCAAAAAGCTGCTGCTGTCGTCGCCGGTAAACTGCGCGTGGGAAGCCACATGAATCACACTGTAATGTTTGCCCTGCACTTCTTTGGCAAAATCTTCGGCATTAAAGTCGCCATCTAGCAACACCTCTCCACCCCGCAAAGCGGCGATACTGCTGAGCTCGTAGGGCACATAATCTAGGGCGGGGAAGTCGTTAACCGCTTCACTGAGCCCGGCCAATAAAAGCTTGCCACCTTGCAGGGGTCTGGGGTCGAGCAAGGATAAGGTGGAAGTCAGCGCCACAGCGTAATTTTCCACTAAAAACTTTTCGCCATCGTGCAATGCCGCCATGGGAATAAGACGCAATTGGCCTGCTGGTACAAACACCAGCGTGTTAATTTTCTCGCTATCGAGTAATTCGCGATAAGGTTTTACCAACCAGCGATACAGTTGCTGGCTACTTTTCATCAGCTCGCCCGACGTTGAAAAATTTTCAAGGTGGGAGCGAAAGGTATTTAATGTTTGTGTTAAGTTGTCGCTGCTTAAGGGCAGCGAGAAGCGCCGCAGTTGTCGCTGATCAGCCGTTTTACCAGGCAGGCTTAACAACAATTCAATACGCTCGGGCAAAATTACCGGATAAATAACTGCGGCGTCTTGGGTCGCATTTTCTACTGGGGTGCGCTGCGCCTCCAAGTTAATCGAACAGTCGTGGCGATAATAGTTTTTCAACTCGGCCACTTTGTATTGCTCCACCACTTCGCGTGCAGCGGCTAACTGACGCTGTTTTGCCGCGGCGTCTTGCTCAATCTCAGATTGTTTTAGCAGGGCGTCCACCAAGTCGAGGTAAACCGGCTCTACCAGCTGGCGAAAATACACATCGGCATTTTCATAGCGCTGCAAGTTTGCCTGTTGACTGGCTTCAATCACTGCCACTGCGCGGCGATAAGCCTGAATTGCCCCCTTGAGTTCACCGCGCTGCCGCAGTAGCTGCCCCTCTTGCCAGTGCCATCGATACAGCGACTCTGGTGCCTGGGCGGATTGAGCCAATTGGATCGCGCGTCTCGCCAAGGCGAGTGCTTCACCAGATCGGGAATCTAGCTGATAAAGCCGACTCAGATTGCCCAGCGCATAGGACTGGAGGGTTTCGTCCTGCAACTGCCTGCTCAGCACTTCGGCTTCCAACAATACGCGGTTTGCCTCGAGTAAACTTTGTCCGAATCGCGGCGCATCATTTTGTGCGACAAGCTGATAACTTTTCGCCACATGAATCAAGATCGTGGCCTTATGGCTATCGCCTTCACTGCCCAAGCTGCTGAGGAAGCCACGACTTTTGTTTAACGAGCTCAGCGCTTGCGGGTAATCTCGCAGGGCAATTTCACTGCGAGCCAAGTTGGCATAAGCGCGCGCGGCATCGAGAGGGCGACGCTGGTTTATCGACAGTTTTGCGCTGCGCAGATAAGCGCGAAACGCCGGCCAATGCCGCGCATTAACCGAGTAGTAATTGCCGAGGTTGTTATTGAGCCCAGCCTGCAGGACTGCATCCTGGTTGTTTTTTGCCAGTTCAATGGCGCTCAGCAGCACCTGTTCGGCTTGGTGGTCATCGCTGGCCAACAGTGCATTGCCCAGGGCGCTTAACATCCTCGCGCTGCGGCGGGCATCGCTTTCCCCGATCTCCGTTTCAGGCCTGTCGATACTTGCGAGCTTTTTTAAGGTTGCCAGCGACTGCCTGTACAGCCCGCGCTTTTGCTGCGCACTGGCCATGCCGCGCAGTGCTTGACGATAAACTTGCGTGTCACTGCTGTCGGCGTAATCCGCCACTTGCTGCGACCAAGCCTCTATCGAGTTCTCCGCCACCAAGCTGGCGAAGCCTTCATCGGCTTCGCTGTCGCTGGGCAGTAAACCTTCCGGGGAAGCAGACACCCCAGGCAGTGAAAACACATTGAACTGCGCATCGTCGCGGTAGGCATCACAGCCCTCCCCCAACAAATTTGAGGTATCGATAAAATCAGTCACGAGAATTTTTTTATCAAATTCTTGAAAAGTGTTCGGCGGCAAACTCACCGTACCGTCTGCACCTTGCACTGAACTGGCATCAATTTGGCTATCGCCCAACTGAAATAACACCTCGGTTTGCTCTAAATTAATATCGCCGCCATTGCCCCCAATTGCCTGCGCAAGAATATTGCTGTTGCGCAATACGGCCAGAGAGGTACTCAACTGAATATCGCCACCATTGCCGTCGCTGGTGCGCACATTGGTAATAATGTCGCTGTCGATACTCGATAGTGAATCGCTGCGTAAAATAATTTCACCACCGTTGCCCGCATAGGCATTGTTTAAAATAATGGCGTTATCACTGAGGTTGATGCTCTCTGCCTCCAGGCGAATACTGCCCGCATTACCGGTGGAGCCATCGAAAGCTTGGGTTTCTATACGCGACCCGGTTTTGTCGCCTTCAATTGAACCCTCCGGCGACTCTTCTCCCGAGTCGCCCGATAAATTTAACGAATTCACCACAATAATATCGATATTACCGCCCTGCCCCGCGCCTAGCACGCCACTGCTGATTTTAGCGCTATTTAATAAATTAACGGTGCCGGCTTCGATGCGAATATCGCCACCATTTGCCGCTTCGCTGGCATCAAAGGCAGTGGATAAAACTGCCGCGCCATCCATATCTAAGGTATCAACTGCAAGTATTTCAATCGTGTTGGCATCGCCTGCACCCAGTGAGGAATTGAGAATCAGCGCATCATCTGCCAGCGTTATATTGCGGCCGCTGAGTAGAATATTGCCGGATTCAGCTTCGCTGCGAGTGATGCTCTGAACGATGGCAACACTTTCGTTGCCGCCATCGATATCGCGACCGCCAATAAAGAGCGAGTCATCGGCGACGATGGCAATATCCCCCGAGCGCTGGTTGCCTGATTCGACAATAATATCGGCGCCATCATCCAAATTAATGTTGGCGGCACGCAGGCTAATTGAACCGCTGAGCTGATTGCCGAAAGCCTGGCTAAGCAGGATTCCACCGCGCTCACCCGCGTTTAAACCTTGAAAAAAAATGTCGGAGTCGGCCCTTAATTTTATATCGCTGCCAGAAGCCAGATTATTGGAGCGAGAATAAATCGACGCACCCTCCAATAAGTTTATGCTGTCCGCTTGCAGTAAAATTTCGCCGCGCCCGCTTTCTGGATTCTGCGCAAACACCACCAGCGAGCCCTGGCGCTCTGGCTCTTTACTGCCGTAGAGCGTGATGCGATTTTCCGCATTCAGACGAATACTGGCATCGGTGACCGTGCCCGACGCGGCAGTAATCTCGATACTTGAATTACTGCCTATTTCGATATCCCGCGCCTGTAAATTGATGGCATTTAAACTGGATAATTGACTCTGGTTGTCTAATAGTATTTGCTCTGCCTGGAGGTTAATTTCCGCGAGGTTAGAGAAATCACTGTTGTCAAATTCTATGGCTGCACCGTTATTACCCAGCAACCCAAAGCGCTCGGGGCTAGCAGCGCTCAAAATGGGCAAGGCATTTTCGGTGTGTACCCAGAGAGTTTCACCGTTAGAAAACAACAGCGAGTCTGCGGTGCTGACATTTAAGGAGCCGCTCACTTCAATGCTTGAATTACTGCCAAACAGCACACCATTGGGGTTAAGCAGGTAAAAGTCGGCACCGCTCACCGCAGTGCGCAGTGTGCCGTCGATGGTGCTGAGCTGGTCGCCGGTAACACGACTGATAATCGCCTCGATATTACTTGAGCCAGTAAAGGTCGCGGTTTCGCCTTCACTAATATTAAATTGCTCAAAACTGTGGATTAAATTGCTCCCTCGCCGTTCACCCAGCTCTTCGCCAATCAAGTACTCGCCGTTTTGTAGCAGCGGCTGTACATCGCTCCCCAACCCAATGGAACCGTCGCGAACGATATCGGCAATACACCGCGGGGCCGGGCCCAGCAATAAAACCAAAGCCAGCTTTTGCGTAATATTTAATACGTTCATTAATAATTCCCCCGCTTAAAGTTTTAAACGCAGGCCAATATGCAGGCCCTCGTCCTGTAAAGTGTTTGAGGAAGTTGAAGTGGGCGTACTACTTGTTTTAGCCCACTGGAAATCGAGCTCGACCTTCGATGAGCCGCGCCAGTGCAAGCCGACACCGATACTACTCAAATTCTGATTTTCTCGGTCACGCATTCTGTTGCGCAGCGCACCCCCATCGACAAACAGGGCCGCATCGAGCTTGTGGGCAGCACTCAGTAGGGGAACTCGCCACTCCACCGAGGCAAAAAAACCCCTATCGCCGGTTTGAAAATTTTCGCGATAACCTCGCACTGAGGCGTGGCCGCCTAAGCTGTATTTTTCCAAACCCAAGAGAGGGGAATCGCTCCATTGCAGTTCATTGCGCACAATAATTTTCGAACCCCGCCAGGGGAGGCGCTTGGCCAACTGCGCTTGCCACAACCATTTAATAAATTGCCCGTCGGCGAGCCCGCTTTGGTTTTTGGTAGCACCGAGGGCGTCTAAGCCAAAGCTAAAAGTGGAGCGCAGCAACAGAGCCAAGCTCTGATTGCTGCGCCGCCAGGATTGACCGATACGCAGTACCGAAACCTTCGCCTGCCCCTCTTCTACGCCGTCTGAAAAAGAAAAGGGGAAACCGAGTAAAAAAGATTCACTGCGGCGCGAATCGAAACTCATAAAAAGATCAAACTGAGAAAATATTTCGCGTGTTATCGGATAATTAACTCCTAGAGCATAACTGCGCGATTTACTCTCGATATCCAAACTGTCGAAAGGCGCTTCAACAATGCGGCTATCGGCTAATTGAGCGTTAAAAAATAAGCTTAAGTCGCGAGCGTTGAGGGGGCGCTGATAACTCGCATCATAGGCCTCAAGCCCCTCAGTTTTCCTCAAGCCGAGACGCGCCTCATCGCCCTCCCCGCTAATATTGTTATGCTCAAAGCCCAGACGCAACAACTGAGAGCCAATGCTGGGAGACTCATAATTGCTCAAACCGAGTTGCCATTGGTAGGCTCTTTTTTCAGCGACCTTCACCTCTAAAACCGAGCGGCCGAGGCTTTCGCCGGGGCTTAAGTTTGCTTGCAATGTGTCCACTCGGGCATTTTGCCGCAAAATTTGTAGCTGTTTTTCAAGATGATTCACATTGAGTGCTTGTTGGCTATCGATAGCGAGTCGCTGCTTAATATATCGGTTTTTCAGTCGGCCGTTGGTTTGTATATAAACATGTTCAATCCTGCCCTCAATGATTTCAATATTGAGGGTTTTATCGCCGGGTTTATTATTTTTTATCAGGGCACCGGAGTTGATATATCCCCGGCTGACATAGGCCATGGTGAGTTGATCGCGAAGTTGCGAAAGATCCTGCGGAGCGAGAGAGCGACCGAGATACGGCTTCACTATCTCGGCTAGCAAGGCCTCTTGAAGCACAGAATTTCCTTTAATCACAAAGTGCTCAAAGATAACGCGCCCATCACTGCTCGCCAGGTTCTGATCAAGCAAATAATTGGGTGGTGGGGGCAAAATAGGGTTTTGCGCGCTGGCTCCGCAAGCACTAAAAAGCAGTAAACATAGTGGGGCTTGTGCCACTGTGGCAAGAGCGCAGCGCAAGGTGACTCGCGCGATAACTTGAGCGTAGTTATTCATCATAGGTAATTCGCATACTGTGTAAACAAATTTAATCTAAGTTCGGCAAAAAATCGTAGCGAGGGCGCAGAGTGCTGAAATCAGTTTAAGTTTTTTACTTTTTTCTACAAATTCGCAGTCACTCTGCTGGTTGTCTAACGGGAGCTAGTGTCTTTCCGCAAGTTTGCCAGAGGCAAACCCGGTGCCGTCGAAAAAATGAAAAACGCTCTGATTTTAGTGCATTACGCGTTTGCCGTCGCTTTTGTTGCCGAATTTTGGGTTAACCCGCATATTGCACCAGTTAGCTGAATTTTAACGCCGAGATCGTGCGTTGTGGTCGTGCCCGTGAGCGTAAACGCTGCTATAGCAGCGTCGGAGTGAGCATGTGCGGCCACAGCGTGCGAGATCAAGTTAAAATCAGCTAAATGTTTACGGTGACTTTAGGTCGCCAAGTTAAATTGGCAGAATATACTTGTATACAAGAATAAAGTAGCCATTTTTTAGTGTACTGGTGCAATATGCGGGTTAACAAGCCTCTGATTCTCCAGATGCGGTTTCTTAGGCTCCACTCCAAACTGCATCACCCGCCAATTTACCGGGAAATGCTTAAGAGCTATTGCTCCCAGTGTGTCGCCACACAGGAATTAGAGGGACACAAGTCCGAAAGCAAACAACAACACATTAACTTTTTTTCTTTTTATTTTTTATTTCGCACTCTAGCACGGATATTTCACCAGTTTGCTGAATTTAAACGCCGAGATCGTGCGTTGTAGTCGTGCTCGGCAACTGCTCCTCGGTAATTGCTCCTGCATTACCCTAATACCTTACCTACCTGTGCATAGCGCGAACGTAAACGCTGCTAAAGCAGCGTCGGAGTGAGCAAACTAACAGCGAT
>JAHQVY010000321.1 GCA_019634095.1 Cellvibrionaceae bacterium | reverse complement strand
TATGCTAATCACTACGGTTTTCATACTATCTAATATAATATAAACCTATCTTTATAGATAGATTATTTTTGCTTTGAATTGGTCGTGCAAGCCTGGTAGCTTTGATGGGTTTAAAAATAAAATCAATATAATCAATGGTTTATGGCTTTTTTTTGCTCTTTCTTAAGAGGTTGGCACTGTCTTCGCTAAGGCTATAACTACAACTACAGGTATAGCTATCTAGAAAGATAACTGAGACAAGATAACTGGGACAAGATAAGTTATACAGCTATACATTATTTAGCATAAATTGAACAAGTGAAGGCAAGGGTTATGAGTGAAGTGGCAATAACAGCGGCAGCTTACGAGGTGATGCAAGACGGCGGCGTTCCAATTAAAACCTGGACTCGGGGCGTGCCTTTTGAGCAAGAAGCGAAACAGCAATTGAAAAACATTTCGCGCATGCCGTTTATTCACAAATGGGTGGCGGCAATGCCAGATGTTCACCTGGGTAAAGGCGCAACCATTGGCAGTGTGGTACCCACCTTGGGTGCGGTGATTCCCGCTGCGGTGGGTGTGGATATTGGCTGCGGCATGATGGCGGTAAAAACCAGCCTGACCGCCGCCCAGCTGCCAGACAATTTGGCCGGTATTCGCGATGCCATAGAGAAGGCAGTTCCCCACGGGCGCTCAAAGCGGCTGCGCGGTAAGCGCGATAAAGGCGCTTGGTGCAATGTACCAAACGATGTAACGGCGGCTTGGGCGCCTTTGGCCACGCAGTTTGCTGTGCTTACGCAAAAGCACTCGGTATTAAAAAATACCAACAACATTAATCATTTGGGCACATTGGGCACCGGCAACCACTTTATTGAAGTGTGTTTAGATGAGCAGGAGCGGGTGTGGTTTATGTTGCACAGTGGTTCGCGTGGCGTTGGCAACCGTATTGGCACCCACTTTATTGAGGTGGCTAAGAAAGATATGGAGCGCTGGCATATTCATCTGCCAGATAGCGATTTGTCTTATTTGCCCGAGGGTAGTGAGCATTTTGAACAGTACGTTGAGGCGGTGGATTGGGCGCAAAACTTTGCACGTATTAATCGAGAGGTAATGATGGCGCGGGTGATTACCGCGGTAACGCAAGCCTTAGGAACTGCTTTTGAAGCGCGTATGGAAGCGGTGAATTGCCATCACAATTATGTGTCGCGTGAACATCACTATGGCAAGGATGTGTTGGTAACGCGAAAGGGCGCGGTTCGTGCGCGCCAAGGTGAGATGGGCATTATCCCAGGAAGTATGGGCGCGCGATCTTTTATTGTGCGCGGGCTTGGCAACGCAGAAAGTTTTTGCAGCTGTAGCCACGGTGCTGGGCGTGTTATGTCGCGAACCAAGGCGAAACAAATGGTGTCTTTGCAGGAGCATCGTGCGGCCACGGCGGATGTTGAATGCCGTAAAGATGAAGGCGTTATTGATGAAACGCCGGCCGCTTACAAACCTATCGATAAGGTGATGCAAGCACAGCAGGATTTGGTGGAAATTGTTTACACCTTAAAGCAAGTGGTTTGTGTAAAAGGCTAAGTGGCGCCTGTGTTAAGCGCTTTACTGTGTTGAGCGCTTCAATGTGTAAATAAGGAACAGAAAAATGATTGTTATAAATGGCTCGCAAGGCGAGGGCGGCGGACAGATTTTCCGCACTTCCCTAAGCCTAGCCATGTGTTTAAACAAGCCCGTTCGTATTGAAAATATACGTGCCGGCCGCGCTAAGCCTGGCCTACTTCGCCAGCATTTAACGTGTTTACGTGCAGCGCAAAGCATTTGTGCTGCACAGGTGACGGGCGATGAGTTGGGTTCCAGGGAGGTGAGCTTTACACCAGGGAAGGTGAGGGCGGGGGAATATCGATTTGCCGTCGGTTCCGCTGGAAGTACTAGTTTGGTGTTTCAAACCTTATTAATGCCTTTAATTTTTTCCGGCGCAAGCAGTGCGCTTATGTTAGAGGGCGGCACCCATAATGGCTTTGCGCCCAGTTTTGACTTTATTAATATCGGTTTTTTGCCGGCAATAGCGCGTATGGGGTATCAAGCGGATGCTGAGTTAAGTCGTTTTGGGTTTTATCCGGCCGGTGGCGGTGCTTGGCGAGCGCAAATACACCCCGCGCAAGGCGTTAAAGCCTTAGATTTAACGCAGCGTGGCGGTTTAAAAAGTCGGCTAGCCCTTGCTACGTCATCGCAAATTCCCAAGCATATTACTGAGCGAGAGTTGGCTCAGGTACAGAAAAAATGTTTATGGTGTGGCGATGAACTGCAACAGCGAATAGTGGATTCAGTTGGGCCCGGCAATATTGTTTCGTTACGGGCAATAAGTGAGCATGTTACTGAAGTGGTCGAAGTGGTGGGTGAAAAACAATTAAGTGCCGAGCGGGTTGCCGGTCGTGCCGCCAAGGCAATGAACAGCTACCTGGCTGCAGATGTGACGGTAGGCGAGTATTTAGCAGACCAGCTGCTACTTCCCATGGTATTGGGCAAGGGTGGGCAATTTACAACACAAGCGCCGAGTAAACATTTTTTAAGTAATGTTGAGGTTATTAAACAATTTATGGCTGTGGATATAAGTGTTGAACAAAGGAGCGAGCATGTTTGGCAGGTTAGGGTGTAGGCTACTGTTCCCAACGCTTGAATGTCTGGAAAATGTGCCGGCTATCCCTTTCCAATAGCTGGTTAAATATGAATGGGCCTTATGCTTGCCTTGGCTTCTGCAAGCCTTGTATCTAAAGAGTTTCAGGCGTAATTAAGTGTCATTGTCCTACATTTGAATTGACGGAATGCCTTTTTATTCAGGCAGGGGCGCGCTCGGCCTAACAAAGAGCTTGTGCTTGATTGGAACATGGCATAGCGGTTGTGCGCGGTTTTTGTAAGAATGCAAACCTACTGTTTTTTCAGTGGGTTTCAAACGGGTTTAGGATACTTTTCTCAAATTAGCGGAGTTGGTTCGGTATGCCAACCTGGCGCAAGAGCTTTTAGCTTGTTGTGTACCTATTTGAAAAAGGCTTAAACACCACTTTGTAGCTCAGTCGGGTAGAGCAGTCGATAAATTATCGATTAGTCGCAGGTTCGATTCCTGCCAAAGTAGCGTCGTTGTGTAAACGACTCTTGGAAAGGTCGAAAGACTCGGGGTTCAAGTCCCTATAAGGCGGTAAGCCTTGATTAAAAATCCAATAGAGGCCCATGGCTGGTGATTTTGTTGTATAAATCATTAGCGCTAGCGTCATCATCGCTGCCGGTGGGTTGGTTGTTTACGTGGTTCTAACAGGTCTGGCTTAGGTTAATAGCTTCGACGATCCAAGGAGGGATCCTAGGGAATTATTCTATAGTAGACCGCTGTTGTTGCCACCTAAACAGCACAAGCCGGCAACCGTTTTGATCCTGGGTGGGCCTCGCCTTTTTACGAAGCAATAGGAGGAGAGAAAAAATGTTGCTATGGAAAACCATTAATATTGCAGATAATCAAAAAGCCTTGTTGTACAGAAACGACTGCTTTGCGCGAGTTTTAGAACCAGGCCGCCATCGCATCGAAACGTTAAGCGGTGAGCTGCGACTAGAAACCTACGACATTACCCGTGTGGTGTTTGATCATAAGAACGCTAAGTTTTTGATGAATGCTCATGCCAATAAGCTGTCCGCATTCTTAGAACGGGTTGAATTGACCGATACGCAAGTGGGTTTAGTCTATCGCGATCGCCACTTGGCTGACGTGTTAGCACCAGGCTCGTTTTATGCCTTTTGGAAAAATGTTGAACAAGTACGCATTGAAATTATTGATATTGATGAAGACTACCAAATAGATGAAAAGCTAATTGGTTTGTTGGCTCGCGGTTTAAAAGTGGGTGATAGTAAAGAAGTGATTCGAGCTATTAGCTATAACGAAGTGCCCGATGAGCATGTTGGCCTGATGTTGGTTAACGGCAAGTTGGAAAAAATTCTAAAGCCGGGTACCTACGGGTTCTGGAAATACAACCGATCTGTTATTGTGAAATTACTCGATATGCGTTTGCAAGCGACTGAAGTTAATGGTCAGGAAATATTGACCAAAGATCGTGTTAGTTTACGCGTTAACTTGTCCGCCAGTTATCGTATTAGCGACGCTAAAATTGTGGCGCTAAAATTAAATGACTATGTGGGCTTTATCTATCGAGAATTACAGTTACGCTTGCGTGAAGCTGTGGGTACCAAAACTTTGGATCAGTTATTGGAAGATAAAGATTCCCTGAACGCTGTGATCGCTGAAAGCGTGCGCGAAAAGTTCAAAGAATACGGTATTGTGCTGCAAAGCGTGGGTGTTAAGGACATTGTTTTACCGGGTGATATGAAAGTGATTTTGAATCAAGTGGTCGAGGCTCAAAAAGCAGCCGAAGCCAATGTGATCAAGCGTCGCGAGGAAACTCAAGCCATGCGCTCGCTACATAACACTGCAAAAATGATGGAAAACAATCCAACCTTATTGCGCCTTAAAGAACTGGAGTCACTTGAACGAGTCACCGAGCGAATCGACAAGATCTCTGTTTACGGTGGCCTTGATGCTGTGCTAAACGACTTGGTTAAACTGGCTCCATCAAGCCGTTCCTAATAATCGGCACCTCTTTTATCTCGTGCTTCTCTTAGCTATAGCGTATTGGCGCCAAATTTAGCTGCAGCCTCATGGGTGGCCGGTGTATTGTCTAGGCCGCTCAAGCGTTCCCGACGCCTAAATGCCCCGGCCCTAAAAAGCCCTAAAAAGGACATGCACTCCTTCCAATAAAAAGCAATAAAAAAATAAAGAGGACATGCACTCCTTTATTGACATTGCCGCTCGCAAAGATATACTGTCGATTCATACAGCTAAAGGGTAAGCTTCATGACACGCCCAAGAAGAGAACAGATCAGTATCAGTGATACGCCTTACTACCATATCGTCTCTCGTTGTGTGCGACGCAGCTTTCTTTGCGGCACGGACTCTAGCACTGGAAAATCCTACGAGCATCGGCGCTCATGGATCGAAAACCGAATTAGACTGCTATCATCCATCTTTGGTATGGAGATTTGGGCTTATGCTGTTATGTCCAATCACCTGCATATTGTCGTCAAACTCCGGCCATCGCCGGTTAATGCGCTGACGCAAAAAGACGTGGCGCAACGCTGGAGCTGTTTATTCAAAGGCACACTGCTTTTTCAGCAGTGGCTTAAAGGTGATCGTCTTGATCAAGCGCAATCACATGCAGTATCCGATGAAATTGAAAAATATCGCGGCAGGCTAAACGACCTTGGTTGGTTTATGAAATGCCTTAATGAACCTATTGCTCGCCAAGCCAATAAAGAAGATGGTTGCACCGGCCACTTTTGGCAGGCTAGGTACAAATCTCAAGCGCTGCTAACGGAAGAAGCGATCTTATCGGCCATGGCCTA
>JAHQVY010000320.1 GCA_019634095.1 Cellvibrionaceae bacterium | reverse complement strand
TCATTTTTAGCGGCGGCAGTTCAGTGGTGTCGGCACAAGACACCAGCTACCTCAACTCATTGCGAGCCCCTTTCAAAGAGCAGACTCGCACTGTTAATGAGCTCGATATCACTCGTGAATATCTCGAGCGCACCCTCGAAGAATCGAAATTCTCTTTGGAGATTCCCGAGCCCAACCTACGCAGAAGTAGCGACCTGTTTCGAGTGCGAGAATTTACCTTTCACAGGCTGGTCGAGTATCCCAAATTTGGCATCACCCGCAGACGGGTGCAAAAGCTCGCCGAAATCTTGCGCACCAAATATATGAAGGAAGACGATAAAGTCACTCAAGGATTTACAATCAACAATTTGGAAGAACTCGCCACCTATCTGGAAAGTCTGCGGAATCAAAAAAACACTCGCGACTTAAACCAAGCGGACTTACAAAAACTGGTTGCCCTCATCGAGAGACAAATTGCATCCCAGGGCATGACTTATAGCGACTTAGAAGAGGTCACCCAAGCCATCACCCGCTTTTATCATCGACAGGGACTATTCCTGGCGCAGGTAGAAATTCCCGCCCAAGAAATTAACGACGGCGTAGTGGCTTTAGTGGTTCGCGAGGGCATTTTGGGTGAAATTTCGGTCTTAGGTAATCGATATTACAACGAAAGCCAATTAAACCGTCCGTTCAGGAAACATTTGAAAACTCTGGCAAGTTACGACAAGATTGAAGAGAGTTTGTACTTGCTGAACGATTATCCAGGCCTAAAAATTACCGGGCAATTCTCCCCGGCGCGAAAACCTGGAGAAACCATTCTAAACCTGCAGGTTCGCGAAGAAAAAAAATGGAGTGCGCGATTGAGAGCCGACAATCACGGTTCTGAATTTACCAGTCAAAACCGCGTGTTTGCCTCCTTGGATTTATTTAGCCCGCTGGGTTTGGGGGATCAGCTAGAACTCGATTTATTGCAGTCAATAGCGCCTGCGGCATCGACATTTGGCCACTTAAATTACAGTGTACCGCTGGACCCGAGCACTCGCGTCATCACCTCTTACGAACAGAGTGTTTTTACCTTTGACGAAGCCAACCGCGAGCTGCAGGCTTTGGGAGTCGAAGACTTCACCGGCCGTACCTATATTTTTGGGCTTGCTCTGGAGAGGAAGCTAAAGCGCTCGCGCTATTTTAACTTGTCTGGTCACGTCGGCTACGAAGATAGCGAAGCCAAAGTCGGCGAGGGTTCGCTATTCACACCACCTTTGGAGCAATATGAACACTCTCGCGCCGGCATCATTGGGCTTTCCGGGGATATACTGGGAGACGAAATCGGCACTTTGAACATTGCCCAATTGGCTTTAAAATTTGGTCAGCGCTTAGAGAATGCCGCCAATGATGACAACCGAAACTTTACCCTGCTCAAAATGGAAACCAACTCGCTGTTTTTTGTGCCTCTGCCATTCACCGATGCGCAAAGCCGCCTTATTTTAAGCACCCGCTCTCAGTATTCTGAAGATTCGCTGCCGGCCTACGAGCAAATGATTCTCGGAGGCGCAGCCGGAGTACGCGGTTTCGCACCAGAATTAGCAACCACCGATATTGGCATATTACTCAATACCGAATGGTATTTTGACTTGCCGTTTAAACTCGATGATTACCTGCAACTGGCCTTGATTTCCGACCATGCCTACGGCGAAAACAACAGCGGCTCTGGCGGTGACAGTCCCTGGGTTCAGCTATCCAGCCTCGGTATGTTATTGAAGCTCAACTGGAGCGACAACTTTACTCTGCGCCTGTCTACTTCAACGCCTATTAATACGGATTCTTCCGATCCAAACTTCGACGACGATCAAGATTCCCTGCGCTTATTTGCAGACTTCACTTACTTTTTTAACTAGCCCAAACAGTTCACTGCGCACACTTTTCTAGGTTGTGCGGCTCCTGTTCGGGCTTACAACTTACTCGAAAATCACAAAAGACAATGTAGGGGAGCTCATCGCCCCCCTGAAAAACATCGGTGATTTCGGTTAGTTGCGCATCTTTTCTGCTATCGCGTCCAGGTCATCACTGGAGTTCAAGATATTGGCAACCGTAATTTCCGCGATCTTGCGATCTAAATGCAGCTGCTTAAAGAGTTCATCGGGAATGGCACCACCTTGCGATTCGCCAAAACCCGCATTGGCCAACATGCGCTGGGCCAAATAAATAAGATGGGCATAAACGCAGTGGTCGCCATCGAATTGCGAATCATTGCTGTGGCGCAGTGCAACCACAACTTCTTGTGGCATATTCCAATCGGCAAATAACCAAGAGGCAATTTGACTGCCGGTGACACCTAAGAGATGCTGCTCAATTGCCGCACGCGGCAAGTGATTATTGGCGCAGGCCATGCGATCGATATTACTAAAATAAGGCGGAAACACCTCCGCCATAATCAAGTAGCCGAAATTATTAAGTAAGCCCGCCAAATATGCCATACCAAAACCCGGGCGGTGCTCGCGACTGATACTGGTAACTAAGCCTTCTACGGCAGCCGCGGTGTAAACCGCACCACGCCAATAATTTTCTATTTGACCCTTGACAAATGCTTTATTCGACAGCGTTTTCCCCAGGGACAAACCAAGGGCTAAATTCATTACCATGTCAAAACCCAGTACACGCACAATAGCATCGTGCACTGACTTAATTTTGCCTGGCGCCGAATAGTATGGCGATGAGGCCCAGCTCACCACCTGAGCGGCTAGACTGGGATCAACTTCTACAATATTGCTTAAATCGCTAATATCCGATTTCGGATCAGCTCGCAGACGAATAATCCGTTGCGCGGTCTCAGGTAGCGGCGGCAACTCCAGAGTTTCATCTAAACGCTGTTGTATCCGCAGCTGAGTAAAGCGCTGTAGTGAATCGTGAATTTGCGCTTCATCGTTATCGGTATTCGCTCGAAGATTGGGAACTGGAGCAGAAATTGTCCCGACATTTTGCGGCGTAATGACGCCTTCGAAGTTATCCCGAGAAATTTCAATTAATTGCTCAGCATCACCGGCGTCTAACCATAGTGTTTCGTGTTTTAGCAAACTGCTGTCGACAATAGTTGGCATGCCTTGCCAGCGCGGTATTGCCGGCAGGGAATTTAAATTATGCTTTAAAATTAACGGCTTGATATCGTCGGACGAAACGCCGTTAAAACTCCGACCAAACTCACTGAGCATCGCATCGAGATCCAACATGCGATCTGCGGGAATCAGCACTTGCATTCTACTTTGCATATCCTGAACTAAAATCGATTTTACGATACAGTTCGATGGCGCAGATGGGCTAGCGCTTTGCTTTTTTTCCGACGCTAATCGAGTAACGTTATAACTAATTTTTTGTGTGTCCAGGGATTCCAGTACACTCGCAGGCAAAGTCACAGCAGACCTCCAAATTCGATAAAATCAATAACTCGACGCAAATATTTCGATAGTAATTTAATCACGCCTTTAATGACTATAGCCCGCTAAGAACTTACCGCTAGGAATTTATGGAGCTTTTACCGCAGAGCCGTATGACAAGCAGATACGCAAGGCGGCTATATGCAAATAGCCCAGCAGGTGAGATAGGCGGATGACGCGCTGATAGAGGGAAGGGACGCGTTTATAGAGGCGGGTAGAGGACAGGTTATAGAGAATAGGTTATAGAGGGACAGGCACAGTACATTGACAGCGAATAGAAACAGACAGTGAGTCTTTTCGCAATCTCGGGTTTAAGTAAATGCCGTGTTTCACCATGTCAAGCGGCAACACATCCATTAAACCTGCCCGTAAATCTGCTTAGTACCGAGCCACCGACGAATAATTTGACTAGCTCGCTTTGGCTCGTTTTGATGGATATGCCTTCCCAGCGCGTGGATCTCCGACAGCATGCCTGCATCGCGCTGCAGATCGGCAAGGCGGTACTGAGCCTCACCAGTTTGCCGCGTGCCCAGCAGCTCGCCGGGGCCGCGCAGGGCCAAGTCTTGCTCGGCAATTTTAAAACCGTCGTTGGTTTCCTTTAACACCCGCAGACGCTGCTGCGCCTGTTTACTTAAAGGAGAGCCGTACATGAGCACGCAGTGACTCGCAACCGAGCCCCTGCCCACACGGCCGCGTAATTGGTGTAATTGCGCCAAGCCCAGCCGCTCCGGATTTTCGATAATCATCAAGCTGGCATTGGGCACATCAACACCCACCTCGATTACGGTGGTTGCCACCAGCAGCTGAATATCCCCCACTTTGAAAGCCGACATCACCGCTTCTTTTTCCGCCGCTTTCAGGCGACCGTGAACCAAGCCAACGCGTATTCCCGCCAACGCTAAAATTAAGTGTTGGCTGGTATCTTCGGCGTTGGCGGCCGATAGGGTTTCAGAATCTTCAACCAAAGGGCAAACCCAATACACCTGACGCCGCTCACTGCAGGCAGCGCGAACCCGATCGATCACCTGCTCGCGCCGGGTCTGGCTTATCAGTACCGTATTCACCGGGGTTCGCCCCAGAGGCAATTCATCGATAATGGAATAATCGAGACGGGCGTAAGCCGTCATCGCCAAGGTGCGCGGAATTGGTGTTGCCGTCATAATCAATTGGTGCGGCAACTCCCCCGCACTGGATTTTTTGCGCAGGCTGAGCCGCTGATGCACGCCGAAGCGGTGTTGCTCATCGATAATCGCCAAGCCGAGACGATGAAACTCAACACTGTCTTGAAACAGAGCGTGAGTACCCACTACCACCGCTGCTTCCCCGCTGCTGATATCCGCCAACGACTCGCGGCGAGCGACAGCGCCCAACTTGCCCACCAACCAAGCCACCTTGTAACCCAGGGGCTGCAGCCATTGACAAAAGTTTGAGAAGTGTTGTTCGGCGAGAATTTCTGTGGGAGCCACCACAGCCACTTGATAACCACTGGCGACAACACCGAGACAGGTGAAAGCGGCCACTAAGGTTTTCCCGGAGCCGACATCCCCCTGCAGCATTCGCAGCATCGGCACTCCTGCTGCCAGGTCGACCTGAATTTCCGCGATAACTCGTTGCTGGGCCTCGGTTAACTGAAAAGGCAGCGCTGCCCGCAGCGCTTCGGCAGCCTCCGGGGCCTCTAAAATTTTGGGCGCCAACTCCGCTCGCAAATAGTCACGCAGCTGCAAGGTACCCAGGTAATGCGCCAGCAACTCTTCGAAGGAGAGTCGCTGTTGCCAGGGGTGTTGCCCCGATAGCAACTGATCTGCTGCCACCTGTTGCGGCGGCTGATGCAGAAAAATCAGGGCTTGACTGAGGGAGGTCACGCAAAAGCGTTGATTAAGCGTCTCTGGCAGCAGCTCTTCCGGCTGCTGTTTTTCGAGATAGCGCAGCCCCTGATCAATAAGCTTACGCAATCGAGCCTGCCCCAGGCCTTCTACCAAGCCATAAATTGGCGTTAAGCTTTGTTCTAGGGGCGCCGGCGCTTTTTGATCGAGAATGTCGTATTCCGGATGGTAAAACTCCATACCGGTTGCTCCAATGCGCGGCTCACCGTAAAGGCGCAGCAGTGCACCCGGCTGCAAGCGGTCTTTCTGACTGGCATTAAAATGAAAGAAACGCAGCGTCACCACTCCCGTATCATCTTCCACGGTGCACATCAAACTGCGACGCTTTCCCATGACAACGCTTGCCTGGCGCACTCGCCCCTCAACCACGGCACTGTGCTGAAACTTAAGGCGCGCTATGGGTGTGATGCGGGTGCGATCCAGGTAGCGATGCGGCAGGTGAAACAGCAGATCCTGAAGACTGACAATACCCAACTTTTCGAGTGTACTCGCTAGTTGTGGCCCCACACCCTTCAAGGTACTTACCGGTAATTGCTCTAGGCTCTGACTGCTCACGACGCGAGAAACATATCTCCAATCTTGCACATAGCCGTCGCTTTGCGCAGCGTATCAATAGCCTGCAGCCGCGGAAAACTGGCGCGCCAAGCTAGGGCGACCGTGCGCTTGGGAATCGGCTCGACAAACGGTCGCGTCACTAAATTACCGTCTTGATAAGTGTTGGAATGA
This sequence comes from Cellvibrionaceae bacterium, assembly GCA_019634095.1. Classification (GTDB taxonomy): domain Bacteria; phylum Pseudomonadota; class Gammaproteobacteria; order Pseudomonadales; family Cellvibrionaceae; genus JAHQVY01. The sequence continues at coordinate 1,998 of JAHQVY010000320.1, read as the reverse complement.
GCTGCCAAGTGGGGCAACACGGTAATACCCAAACCGGAGGCGACCATATACTTCAAAGTTTCCAGGGAGCTTCCCTCTGCCGCCGTGCGAATATTGCCTCGCGGGTCATCCATACTCAAACGTAAATTCGGACAGGCTTCCAACACCTGCTCGCGAAAGCAATGCCCCTGACCCAGCAGGAGTACATTGTAATCACTCAATTCTTCCGGATGAATCTTCTCTTTTGCCGCCAAAGGGTGGTCTTTGCCAAGCAGAGCCACAAAGGGTTCTTCATACAGCACTTGCGTCACCACATCCGCTTCGGTAAAAGGCAGAGCCACCACAATCGCATCGAGATCGCCGTTGCTAATACGGCGGCGCAAAGTAGCCGTGTAGCTCTCTTCCACGTAGAGTGGCATCTCTTGCGCCAATTTTTGCAGGGCTGGTATTAATCGTGGAAATAAATAGGGGCCAATGGTAAAAATCGCACCAATATGCAGGGGCGCCACCAGCTGATCTTTTCCGGCGCGGGCAAGATCTTTGATGGCAAAGGCCTGCTCTAACACCCTTTGCGCCTGCTCGACAATTTTTTCACCCAGAGGAGTGGTGTACACCCGGGTTTTCGAGCGTTCGAAAATCGCTACCCCCAGTTCCTCTTCAAGTTTTTTTACCGCGATACTCAGGGTAGGCTGAGACACGTTGCAACGCTCAGCCGCGCGGCCAAAGTGCTGCTCTTGCGCCAAAGTGACAATGTAGCGCAACTCTGTAAGCGTCATAGTGTTACCTTTCAAGCATTTCGGGAACAAAAAGCAACGCAAAAACATTCGCGCCGCCTGCATTTAGTAAGCAAATATACTTAACTACCAACTGCATTAAATAGCGCTATTGTGAACCATATAATGCCGCGCCTCAAATTGCAGTTTTTGTCGGTAGTGCTTCGTGCACGCCCCCAAGGATCGAACCGGTCGCTTTCTTTGCAAGCAAGTATTCTGCGCATCGGCAGATAAACCTCGGCATACAGGGGATATTTTGCGATCATGGCATATTCGTTGACAACGTAAGACTTGCTTCCGCTAGGCTTTGAGGCTTTTGCAAGCTATTACCACAATTTATTTGCATTGCTGTGTTAGCGTAAATCGTCGATCCCTCAACTATCTAGAATCCCTATGAGCAAGAAATTACTCTGCATCGGCTTTGGCGACCTCGCCACCCGCTACGCGCCGCACTTTGCGCAACACAATTGCGAGATTTACGCCCTGGCTCGCTCGCCAAAACCCGCTCCACCGTCAATCAACTTATTACAGGCTGACCTCACCAGTAAAGCAGCACAGCACTTGATGCTCGCACACAACTTCGATGCAGCCATTATCACCCTCACCCCAGACGCCTACGACGAAGCAGCCTACATTAGTGCTTATGTTGACAATATGAACTACTTAATCAATTTTTGGCAGAACGAGCAGGCACCGAAATTTGTGGTATTTGTGTCCAGTACAGCCGTGTACGATCAATGCGACGAGGAATGGGTAGACGAGTACAGTGCCACCACGCCGCTAAAGCACAATGGCAGACAAATGCTCGCTGCAGAGCAAATTTTGACGCAAAGCCCGCTGCCTCACTGTATTGTGCGCTTTAGCGGTATCTATGGAGAAAACCGTCAATATCTGGTACGTCAGGTAAAAAATAGAATCCGCGGCGGTGCGCAATTCGGCAACCGCATTCACGCTGACGACTGCGCGGGGATCCTCCACTTTATTTGTCAACAATACTGGCTGGGAAAGCAAAAACATTCATTGTACATAGGCACTGATTGTGCGCCGGTGCGCGGCGAGGAAATTCACAACTGGATTGCCGATAAATTGGGTATCGGCGCCGGTCAACTCACCCAGCCGAGCAAAGGCCCAAGTCGCGCGGGCAACAAACGCTGCAGCAACCGCCGCCTGCTCGACAGCGGGTACCGTTTCCGCTACCCCACTTACAAAGAAGGTTACTCGCAAGTGCTAAACCTGGCCCCTCATT
>JAHQVY010000319.1 GCA_019634095.1 Cellvibrionaceae bacterium | reverse complement strand
GTTCTATTTAATTCTTTTTACAACACCAACAGCGGGACTTAGATCAAGTCAAAACGGGAAGTTATTTCGTGCACGTTCCTTAGGGTTAATACCAAAAATTCAAACACTACGGGCCTAACATGCCCTGGGTTTCAATAAAGCTGATGATATCAGCCACACCTTGTTTATCTTTTAAATTAGAAAAAACAAAGGGTTTGTCACCGCGCATTTTTTTTGCATCTCGCTCCATTACCGCCAAATCCGCACCCACCATCGGCGCCAGGTCAATTTTATTAATAATCAGTAGATCCGACTTAGTAATACCGGGGCCACCTTTGCGCGGGATTTTATCCCCTGCAGAAACATCGATAACGTAGAGAGTGAGATCGGACAACTCCGGGCTAAAGGTCGCCGCTAGATTGTCGCCACCGCTCTCGATAAAGATTAATTGTAAATTGTCGAAACGCGATTGCAATTCTTCCACCGCAGACAAATTCATCGAGGCATCTTCGCGGATTGCAGTATGGGGGCAACCGCCGGTTTCCACACCCAGGATGCGGTCCTCAGCCAGTACTTGATGGCGCAGTAAAAACTCAGCATCTTCTCGGGTATAAATATCGTTGGTAATCACTGCTAAATTGTATTGGTGTTTTAATTCGCCACACAGCGTTTTAACCAGGGCTGTTTTTCCCGAGCCCACCGGACCGCCGATGCCCAAACGCAATGCAGGTTTTTGAGTGTTCATAGTGCCGCCGCTACCTTTATGATCTAAATAATCGTGAATACTGTTGCTCGTGCTGCGCCGAAGCCAGCGCCAGTCCTGGCAGACTCGCCCCCAGCTCGTCGTCGGGCACCAACTGAGCGCCCGCAACCACATCCGGTATACACTCGGCTAGTTTTAGCAGCAAACACTGCGCTCGGGTTTGACCGACGGGAATGGTTTTGGTCGCCACCGCTATTTGGTTTTCCAGCCACGACCAGGTAAAACCGTAGCTAAGCGCAGTGAGGGGGATTTGCCATTGCTGCCCGGCAAGTGCAAACATACTAATAAATGACGGCCCCGATGGAAACGTCAATTCAGCGCCGGGTATTTGCAAAGCCTTAAGTAAACGCGCCAACGCTAAACCCAACTGCTGATCTTCGAGCAGCAACTCGTGCGTTTCGCGGTTGGCAAAAATGAGATCATTCCAATAGCGCAGCTGCGGGTGATCGCCGTGCTGCCAGGCTTGATAACAGCGTTGCAAGGCCGGTAATTCTAAGCGCCCTAAACCGCAGTGCATAATTCCACTAAGCCACTTTTCGAGCGCGTCGATCGACGTTACCCAAGCGGCTTCCACCGCATACTCTTGCCCCTGAGAATAGGCATAAGCGCCCACCGGCAGCGCCGGGCTAACCAGTTGCAGCAATTTTAACAGGGCCGGGTGACTAATGTTCATGATGATGAGCGCCGCTGTGATAAGCCCCGTTTTCAGGCTGGAAAGGCGCGTGGCAATGCGCCACCTGCAAACCCAAGCCGGTTAACATGTCATCCAAAACATGATCGTGCTGATAGCGCAAAAACGCCGCTTCGATTTGCAGTGGCACATGGCGGTTACCCAAATGATAGGCTGCACGCATCAGCAATAGCGGATCATTTGTGCGCGCCTCGCTCACCGATTCATTGCGGGCCACCACCGCTATTAATTCGCCGTGAACGGCTTTTAACACTTCGCCGTGACGCAGCACATGGCCCCGCGGCAAAAACCAGCCTAAATCTTTACCGCAGCGAGTGTTACAGCGATAACGGCTCTTTTTGCGTTCTTCATAAGTTAGGGTCACTTCAAACGCCGTCTCGGCCTCGCAGCTTGCAAGCTCAAAAACTTCTAACATAATTTTTTTCACAGCGAAGATGTTAAACAAAAGAAAACGCGCAGCTCGCCGACCCTAAAATAAAAAATAGCGCTGAGCAAGGGGCAAAATATCGGCCGGCTCACACGTTAATAACTGGCCGTCGGCGCGCACCTCATAGGTTTGCGAATCAACCTCCATCACCGGTTGGTAAAAGTTGTGAATCATGCTCGCTTTGTTCACGCTGCGGCAGTGTTTAACTGCCACCAATGAACGCTCTAAGCCATATCGACTCGCGATATCGGCTTCAATAGCCGCCTGGCTAACAAAGTTTAGCGACGTGGCGTTACAGGCTTTGCCGAAGGCGCCAAACATATAACGGTAGTGCACTGGCTGCGGCGTTGGAATGGAGGCATTGGGGTCGCCCATCGGTGCTGCGGCAATGGCTCCGCCCTTGATAATCATCGACGGTTTCACCCCGAAAAAAGCCGGTTTCCAAAGCACTAAATCGGCTAACTTACCCACTTCAATGGAACCCACTTCGTGTGCAATCCCGTGAGTCAAAGCCGGGTTTATGGTGTATTTAGCAATGTAGCGTTTGACGCGAAAATTATCCGCATTGCGGCTAGTATCCTCGGGCAATAGGCCTCGTTGAACTTTCATTTTGTGGGCACTTTGCCAGGTTCGGCAAATAACTTCTCCCACCCGCCCCATGGCTTGGGAATCCGAGGCAATCATAGAAAAAGCCCCTAAATCGTGAAGAATATCTTCCGCTGCGATGGTTTCCTTGCGAATACGCGAATCGGCAAACGCCACATCCTCGGGAATATTCGGGTCGAGGTGATGGCAAACCATTAACATATCTAAATGTTCGTCTACCGTATTAACCGTATACGGCCGAGTTGGGTTTGTGGAGGAAGGCAACACATTCGCGGAACCGCAAGCTTTAATAATATCCGGAGCATGGCCGCCACCGGCGCCTTCGGTATGATAGGTATGGATAGTTCTGCCCTTAAAGGCCGCTAGGGTATCTTCCACAAAACCCGATTCATTGAGAGTGTCAGTATGAATCGCCACCTGCACATCGTAGCGTTCAGCCACGTTCAAGCAGTTGTCAATCGCCGCGGGCGTGGTACCCCAATCCTCGTGCAGCTTTAAACCCAAAGCCCCCGCGGCAATTTGCTCATCGAGGGCTTGCGGCAAACTCGCATTGCCCTTACCGAGAAAGCCCAAATTCATAGGAAATGCTTCCGCCGCCTGCAACATGGTTTTTAGATGCCACGGTCCGGGGGTACAGGTGGTGGCATTAGTGCCGGTGGCCGGTCCAGTGCCGCCTCCAATCATAGTGGTAATGCCGCTCATTAGGGCTTCTTCTATTTGCTGCGGGCAAATAAAGTGAATATGTGAATCGATACCTCCCGGCGTCAAAATTTGTCCTTCACCGGCAATCACTTCGGTACCCGGACCCACTTCAATCGACACCCCCGGCTGAATATCTGGGTTGCCCGCTTTACCAATACCGCTGATACGGCCATTTTTTATGGCGACATCGGCTTTGACGATGCCCCAATGGTCGACAATTAATGCGTTGGTAATCACGGTATCAGCGGTTTTAGCACTGGGACTTTGACTCTGCCCCATACCGTCACGAATCACCTTGCCACCACCAAACTTAACTTCTTCACCGTATACGGTGTAATCCTTTTCTACTTCAATCCACAATTCAGTATCAGCCAGACGTACCTTATCACCCACGGTGGGCCCGTACATATTGGCATAGGCTTGACGATCAATTTTAGTCATCGACAATTCTCCTAGAGCTGGCCCATCGTTTCGCCACGAAAACCAAATACTTTGCGCCCGCCAGATAGGGCAACCAAGGCCACCTCACGATGCTGCCCGGGCTCAAAACGCACTGCGGTGCCAGCGGGAATATTTAAGCGAAAGCCACGGGTTTTTTCACGGTCAAAGCTCAACGCCGGATTGGTTTCGTAAAAATGATAGTGTGAACCGACTTGAATGGGGCGATCGCCCGTATTGGCAACACTCACAACAAGCGTCTTGCGACCTGTATTTAACGGAATCTCACCAGGCTGAATATCGTACTCGCCAGGAATCATAATGCCCTCCTCCAATATTAAATGATGGGTTCGTGAACAGTCACCAGTTTGGTACCATCGGGAAAGGTGGCTTCCACCTGCACTTCGTGCAGCATTTCGGCAATGCCTTCCATTACGTCGTCGCGAGTAAGTATGCTGCGGCCATAACTCATTAGGTCCGCCACCGTTTTTCCCTCCCGCGCACCTTCCATAATCTCGGCGCTAATCAGTGCTACCGACTCGGGATAATTTAATTTCAAACCTTTATTTTTGCGACGTTCAGCCAATAGGGCTGCGGTAAATAACAATAATTTATCTTTTTCTCTCGGGCTTAATTCCATCGTGATTAACCTGATATTAACTAATGGATAGATTGGAAAGGATATCTCCTTGATTGTTGACAAACAGCTCTGCAGGTATTTCGAATAGTGACACAATTTTGTGTGCGCAATATAAAACCATGCGATATTATTTTCGAGTACCTTTAAACCTAAATTAATCAGTTGAATCTACTGCGGACGTCCAATGAACTGAAATTACAGCGTTTTTTCAATTTTGCGACTGCACCTGTAGAGTGACTACGAATTTGCCGCAAAAGTTAAAAAATTCACTATAATTTCAGTCCCTTGAACGCCCTCGCTACGATCAAAATGATTAATTTAGGTTAAAAGAATACCCTCTACACACTCTGTGAAACTATCCATAAACTATCCCTAACCCGCCCTATCAGTTTCGCCCCAGCGGCTTGATGCAGAGTGCAGCCCGTTCTTCGCACGCAAGGTGAGCGAAGAACCTAACCCGAATATTTCTCCAGCACAACACCAAATGCAAAACGGGTATTGAAGTACGAGGCGAACACAGGAGCGGCTGTCTGCGCGGGCCACCGTGCGCGATCTCAATGCTAAATTCACTCAAGGGGTGGATATTCAGACTAAGTATTCCAAATACGTGGGCGCAGCGCCCGTTTGCCAGAAAAATGCGGGCGCAAAAAGCCCCATGCTAACTCCAAACCTTTACGGCAACTCAGAGAACAGGGCCCCAGGTATCGAATAATAAGCAACTGCTGTTTTTGAGTCACCGCCCAGTGATTCTTAAAATCGGTATCCAATTGCTCAAGCTCGGCTATCAGTTGCAGTAGTAGCGGCTTAGACAGCTCTATCGTGCCAAGCATGGTGGCAAAGGTATCGGCGTCGCGCATGCCGTAGGGGGCCGACATAAAGTCAGAACCCGCATGCAATTGCAACTTTTCAACAAACAAGGGGCGCCCCTCTTTAAACACCTCTATTTTTTGTTGGCAATAACCAGCGACAAAGGGCAGATCGCCTGCAGCGCGCCCCAAGCGCAGCATATCCCAGCTCAAAAACTGCCCTTCCCCCTGTAAATGAATTCGAGTTGATAACTCACAATTAGCGCCATTAAAAACAATAGTTTCCTGGGGTAGCCATTCCAAGCAACTGTGATCTTGTAAAAAAAATTCAGTGTGTTGTCGCTGCAGAAGGTGCTTTTCGGCGGTATTGTATATTTTACCTGCAGAGGGCGTTGTGAGCAGAACATTCGCACGCTCACCGAGCGATGCTTTCAGAGACAGCACGTCCCCCATGACCAGACCACCCGGAGGGTGCAAAATATACAAGTGACAACTGCCATCGGATTCGGGGTAAAAAGGCCGTTGCACACGCAGTGGGCCGTGGTGCCGCATGTGGGCCATCACTGTGCGCGGGGCACGACGCTCGAATGTCAATTCCAGCTCGGCCAGCCATTGCCGCTCTAACTTAGGGGCTGGTTTTATAAAACACGTTGAGTTCATTGCAAAAACTGCGCACAAATTCGAGAGAGACGGGCGAAGCTTGCCAGGAAATGTTGCTCACTGACAAGCGTATAATTCGATATACCCAAAGTGTTTGAGATTTAGGTGTTAGGAGTGCGCCAATTTTTGTTCTTGGCAAGGCGGTACTCACAGGGATGTGAGGTATTAGGGCAATGCATCGCTACAAGGATGTAGCTTATTAGGGTAATGCAGGAGCAATTACCGAGGAGCAAT
>JAHQVY010000041.1 GCA_019634095.1 Cellvibrionaceae bacterium | reverse complement strand
GTGGTCCGGCAACAAAGGCTACGCCGCTGGTCGCGCCTATATTTTTGACCCTGCAGTTTACTACGGCGATCGAGAAACGGATCTGGCCCTGAGTGAATTGTTCGGCGGTTTTAGCGAAGACTTTTACCGTGGCTATCAGGATACCTGGCCACTAGACCCTGGCTATAGAAGCAGAAAACCCCTCTACCAGCTATATCATTTACTCAACCATCTGAATTTATTTGGCAGTGCCTATGCCGATGCATGCTTAGGGCAACTCACAAGCCTGCTGCACAATTAAACCGTAATTACATCAATTTTCGGCCACAATAGCTGTGCTGCTTAAACAGCAGCTTTTCTAGCGCGAGGCCTACTTGGCATAAAGCGTTTTTAACTGCTCGTAGGCCTCTTTAATACCGGCAAACACTTTCGCATCACCGCCGCGATCCGGGTGGGCCGTCATCACCAGCGAACGGTAGTGGCGTTTTATGGTTTGCCAGTCCGCCTTGTCCGGCACACCCAGCACTTGAAAAGCGGATGCCTTTTGGCTGTGAACTTGATAGCTTTGCCAAAAACCCGCAATCATTTCGGCAACCCTCTCTACGCGCATCGCGTAAAACTGATTTTTATCGAGATAAAACGCCGCTAAGTGCGACGAACTTTCAGTGCTGAGCCGCTGCGAATCGCCGTCGTGGCAAGGCTGCACCGCAATATCTACAGGGCCGATATCAAGGCGCAGCTGCTTTTTCTGCGGCCAAAAAGTGTTAATGGTATAGAGACTGTGACGCACCAAAAAGTGCTTTTGGAAAATACTCATCAAGGGGTCGCTATGCCAGGAAAAGTCCAAGTGACGAGTGATATGACTGACAAGCTCGTATTCCTTGCTACAGCGCCTATCCAGCAAATACTCGGCAATTAAGCGCAAACACTGCTCCCACTCACCGTTTTGCAAAACCTCAGGGCTGCTCATTGTACAGGCAGTCCCTGGCAAACAACTTCGCCTGTTCAGTAGTCCATTGATCATTCGCGGTTTGCATCATGGTTTCGCACCACTCTTCGCTCTTTGTTGCACTGCTTGACTTTGTTGCACTGCTTGAATTTGACTTTGAGCAGGCGCTCATAAAAAGTAAATAAAACACGCACCCGAGTACTATTTTTAACACATAACCTCTCCCATTCTGCATTGATAGACTGCCTGGGGAAAAAAGCAAGTCTCTTAGTGTTAAATATTAGACTTTAGCAACCTGCTCATAAACCCTAAAACTCAATCACTCCCCAGATTTGCCATCGTCTATTGCCTGCGCCAAGTGGTGCCGCTGCGACTATCTTCTAATACCACTCCCGCAGCCGTTAACTGCTCGCGAATTTGATCTGCCAAACCATAATTTTTCGCCAGCTTAGCTTGGTGACGCTGTTCAATCATCTGCTCGATATCCGCTGCACTTAGCTCTCCTTCTTGTTTACTGGCAGATGAACCTTGCAAGACTTGATTGGGATCGGCTTGCAAAATACCCAATATACCGCCCATAGCTTTTAGGGAGGCAACCGCCTGCTCGGCCGCTTGGTTATCGGACGCTTTCAGCTGATTGATATCGCGAATTAACTCGTACATGGGCACCAGGGCTAAACGCGAATTAAAGTCATCGCTCATTGCATCGATAAATTTTTTGCCGGCCTCGGTTTCGCCGAGCTGCTGCCAATTTTGCGGAGCAACTTTTTCATAGCCGCGCAGCGCAAAATAAAACCGCTCCAATCCAGTTTTCGCTTCGAGCAAATTTTCTTCCGAGTAATTAATGGGGCTGCGGTAATGACAGCTCACCAATAAAAAGCGCACAATTTCTGGGTGATATTGCTTGAGCACATCGCGCACCGTGAAAAAGTTATTTAGGGACTTACTCATCTTTTCGCCATCGATGCGAACGGCCCCGGCATGCATCCAATAATTTGCCAAGGTGCAACCGTTGGCCGCTTCACTTTGTGCAATTTCGTTTTCGTGATGTGGAAAGGGCAAGTCGGGGCCACCGCCATGTATGTCCATGGTTTCTCCCAAGCAAGCCTTAGTCATGGCCGAACACTCAATGTGCCAGCCCGGCCGTCCCGGCCCCCACGGAGATGGCCAACTCACCTCACCGGGCTTGGCACTTTTCCACAGCACAAAATCCCGCGGGTCGTGTTTTTGTTCCTCAACCGCAATGCGCGCACCGGCCAGCAATTCTTCGGAGTTTTTATTGCTTAACTTGCCGTAGTCTGCGAATTTGCTCACGCGGTAATACACATCGCCGTTTTCTGCGCGGTAAGCGTAGTCTTTAGTGTGCAAAACCTCAATTAACTGAATAATTTCGTGGATATGAGCAGTCGCTCGCGGCTCGGCATCGGGACGTAAAATATTTAACTTCGCTTCATCTTCATGCATAGCGGCAATAAAACGCTCGCTGAGACTTTCAAAGGCTTCGCCGTTTTCTCGGGCGCGGTTGAGAATTTTATCGTCAATATCTGTAATATTTCTAACATAATTAACCTGCCAGCCCTGAGCGCGCAAAAAACGCGTAATCACATCGAAAGCGACCAGCAGCCTGGCATGCCCAATATGGCAGTAATCGTAAACCGTCATACCACACACATACATGTTAATGTGTTTGTCTTTTAGCGGGCGAAAGCTCTCTTTGGAACGCTTTAGGGTATTGTACAGTGTGAAATTCATGGCAAAACCTGGATTTGAAGATTTCGATTTTAACGTTAATCAGTTGAAATAATAAGCATAGGCAGCTGGCTGCCTCGATTGAAACTGCGGCTATGCTATGGGGCGGGCGTTAACAACAGATATTTTTTTGGTAGGGTAACTTGCTAAATTGCCTGTTATTTTCGTAAAAGCTCGCAAGCGAAAACCCGCTTGCCTGCAACCGAAAAGCGCCAGCCAAGCCATAGGCCAAGGATACCTCAAGTTTACAGGCACCGCCAACCGGCATCGCCGCCTTCAGCGCAAAGTGAGGCGGCCTGCACACACCCATAAAGCATAACAAGTTAAGCACTTCTCCAGCTGCGCTGCGGCTCTGTGTCCAAATCTACTGTAGCGGTAAAACCTAACACAGTTGCACGGCAAAGTGCGCAGCTAATCTGAGCCCATCGCGGCTGTGTAATGCATAAAAAACCCGCCTAAATTTTTGGCGATGAGTCGCGCAAACCAATGGTGCGATTAAACACCGTCGACTCCCCGCGATTATCCAGGCAAAAATAACCCTCGCGCTCAAACTGAAAGCCCTGCAGTGGCTGGGCGCTGGCAAGCGATTTTTCGGCTTTACAGCCTCGCTTAACCACCAAACTCTCCGGGTTGATGAAATCTAAAAAGTGCCGCTCGCCGGTGTCGGGCTCGGGGTGGTTAAACAAACGCTCATAGAGTTTCAGCGTAACGTCTAAACAATCGTGGGCCGCCACCCAGTGAATCACACCCTTGGGTTTAACGCCGTCTTCCGGGTCTTTGCCCACGGTGTTTTCAATAATTCGCGCTCGCACTTCAACGATTTCCCCAGCGGCATTTTTTAGCGCTTCCTGTGCTTCGATCACGTAGGCATGGCGCAGCCGCACCCGTTTGCCAATCACTAAGCGCTTGTATTTTTTATTGGCCTCCTCGCGAAAATCCGCCGCGTCGATATATATTTCTCTGCCAAATGGCACGCTGCGCGGTGCGAAGTCGTCGCGGTTGGGATGGCTCGGCGCGGTAAACACTTCGGTTTTATCAGCGGGGTAATTCAGCAACACCAACTTTATCGGATTGATCACACACATGGCTCTGGGGGCGTTTTTATCCAGGTCATCCCGTATCGCATGCTCTAGCATGGCGACGTCGACCATACCGTCGGAACGGGTGACGCCTATCATCTCGCAGAATTTGCGTATCGCGGCGGCGGTGTAGCCGCGGCGCCTATAGCCGGCCAAGGTGGGCATTCTCGGGTCGTCCCAGGCTTCCACATATTCCTCGTCAACCAGCTGTTTTAACTTGCGTTTCGAGGTGATGGTGTAGTTTAAATTTAAACGCCCAAACTCGTACTGCTGCGGTTTGTGAGGCACCGGTAAATTTTCGATAAACCAGTCGTAAAGGGGGCGGTGGTCGGCAAACTCCAAGCTACATATCGAGTGGCTAACGCCTTCTATGGAATCTCCCTGACCATGGGCAAAATCGTAGGTAGGGTAGATACACCAATCTTCACCGGTTTGATGATGGGCCTGATTGCGTATGCGGTACAAAATAGGGTCTCGCAAGTTGATATTGCCACTGGCCATATCAATTTTAGCGCGCAACACGCGGCTGCCCTCGGCAAATTCACCCCGTTTCATTCGCGCCAGTAAATCGAGATTTTCTTCGACACTGCGATCACGGTAGGGGGAATTTTTGCCCGGCTCAGTGAGGGTACCGCGATATTCACGGGCTTGCTCGGGGCTTAAATCGCAGACATAGGCTTGGTGATTTTTGACCAAATAGTGCGCCCACTCATACAAAGTGTCGAAGTAACTCGAAGCGTAGCGAACCTCTCCAGCCCACTGATAGCCGAGCCAGATCACATCTTGTTTAATTGCATCGACATAGACCTGCTCTTCTTTTGCCGGATTGGTGTCATCAAACCGCAAATGGCAGTCGCCGCCAAAGGTTTCAGCCAAACCAAAATTTAGGCAAATGGACTTTGCATGGCCAATATGCAAGTAACCATTTGGCTCGGGGGGAAAGCGGGTTACTAATTTAGTGTACTTGCCGTCTGCAAGGTCTTTTTTAATAATTTGCTCGAGAAAATTGAGCGGTTTTTGTTCGTTACTCATGTTTGCTGTCGCTTGTCACTGCCTTAAAATTACTAAATGTCCTCGCCCCAAGCATAGAACCTTGTCCAAGCGGCTAAAAAAACGAGGGTGAAAATAAAAAACTACCCTATTTTGGCACTATAAATTCACAGTGGTACACACCGCAATGAAAAACCAAACCATAAATCCAAACAACTGATTTTAAATAGATTTTTTTTATATATAGCCCGCATCAATTCGCCTATTTGCCGCTTAACAGCGCAACAAACCCTGGCAAAACTTCTTGAATATAGCTGCCTAGATAGGCAAACTGCGCACCTGTTTCGGAGCAAAACGCAGCCATTATACGCGTCCTTCAATATCCACGTAGACAAATTTCCACACAGAATCAATTGCGCCCCATAGCCGGCGTTGTAGATGGAAGTCAAGCCATGCTCCCCTGCTTTTGTGCTAGTTTAGTATTCTCAAGCAAAGCCGCGCTTGATTGTAGAAAGTTAAGATTAAACAGGTTAATTACTGGCTGTGCCGAAGAAGCTGGCAAAAATTTAAAAAGCAATCACAAGTGACTGCTAACTAAGCAGGGCAATAACAGACAAAAGGTGAAAAAGCTCTGAATATTGCAGAGCGACGATTTTTTGCCATAACAAACACTTAGTTAGCGCAAACAGATTTCTACGTAATCAAACTCAGTAGCTATTTTTCAGGAATATCCAGGAGCAGAAATGATCACATTACACACTAGCCACGGTGACATTACCATTGAACTCGATTTCGAAAAGGCGCCAAAAACCGCTGAAAATTTCCAAAAGTATGCGCAAGACGGTTTTTACGACGGCACCATTTTTCACCGCGTCATCAACAATTTTATGGTTCAAGGTGGCGGCTTCACGGAAGATATGCAGCAAAAAGAAACCCGCGCTGCAATTGAAAACGAGGCCGATAACGGCTTACTCAACAACGCGGGCAGTTTAGCAATGGCGAGAACTGCAGACCCCCACAGTGCCAGCGCGCAATTCTTTATCAATGTAAAAGACAACGACTTTTTGAACCACAAAAGCAAGGACTCTCAAGGCTGGGGTTACTGTGTCTTCGGCCGTGTCAGCGAAGGCATGGACGTGGTTAACAAAATTAAGGAAGTAGAAACCGGCAACCGCTCCGGCCACCAAGATGTACCCACCACGCCAATTGTTATACAAAAAGTCAGTGTTGCTGCGGCCTAAGCATAGCGGATAGACATTAATTAATGGCTTACTATTTCATTTCCGACCTTCATCTCGGCGGCGAAATGCCAGACACATTGCGCCTGCTCGAGCATTTGTTAAAGCGCATCGCCACAGACCTAAGCCACCTGTATATTCTGGGCGATTTATTCGACGCCTGGATCGGTGATGACGAAGATTCTGAGTCAGCGCAGCAGGTTATACGAACCTTGCGCGCTGTGTCGGCAAGCAACATCGCCTGCTACTTTATCCACGGCAATCGGGATTTTTTAGTGGGCGAACGCTTCGCGCAAGAAACCGGCTTTAACTTGTTGCCGGAACACCACCCACTCACCATCCACAACCGTAAGGTGTTGCTGATGCACGGCGATAGCCTGTGTGTCGATGACGCCGAGTATATGCAGTTTCGCGCGCAAGTGCGCAACCCCGCCTGGCAGCAGACTGTGCTCGCCATGCCCCTCCAACAGCGACGAGAAATGGCGCGGCAATTGCGCTCGCAAAGCAAGTCGATGAACAGCGTTAAGGCGGAAGATATTATGGATGTGAATGACGCAGCCGTTGACGCCGCGATGTTCGAGCACGGCGCCAATTTGCTGATTCACGGCCATACCCACCGCCCCGCCGTACACGATCTAGCCGAAGGCAAACAACGGGTAGTACTTGGAGATTGGCGGCGCAACTCCGCTTGGTACTGCCGCTTAGACGCCAGTGGCGTCGAGCTAATTCATCTCTCTGAATAAAGCCACGCTTGTGGGGCGAGCGGCGCAACCTCTCCTTCTTTGCCCTACCGGCTTCCTCGAGTTGGCTAAAGCCATCATCTAACTCTAAGCTTAATTAAGATCAAAAAATACCCGGATCGGGCCTGTGGCACATGCATGCACTCGCGGGCAGTGCTGTGGAAAGCGGCACCCGCATCGCCGCGGCGATAGAGTAGGCGCGGGGCGTCAACCTCAGCCACTTTTTGTGCCGAGCCAAACCGCCGCCGAACCCAGATTGCGTGCCCGCAGCTAGACGCCGGCGATTTATTTCACACACCGACTAACGCGCACAATGGATCACTACCACAAGCAAATAGCCCACCTAGCTCAACATCATTTAGGCACAACACGTTCCGATAGTCGCGATATCCAAAATTTTCTCAGTGACATCAATCAACTATTGCTCAAAACGCCACTCCCGAACATAGCAGATAGCGCTTCGCTGGCGCAGCAAAGCGTTGCAACAATGCATGGCGGCAGCGCGGCAGAACTTCGTGCCATGCTGGAGGCTATCCCCGAAACGTTTTTTCACATCAACCGGGAAGACGAGATTATAGCTTTCAAACTGTCTGAGAATTTTTGCGATTTGGGCCGCCGGGACCCGGCCCCGAATGAAGAGCTATTTGCCTGCTTCCCGCCGGGCCTAAGCCCTCAGCTGCGCACTTTATTCGACCAGTGCCGTTCATCACAACAGAGCTGTGATTCAGAAATTTCACTCACCGATATCCTGCAAAAAAAGCATGTTTACGGCATTCGAGTGAAACCCATGAAGCAGCAACAACTAATGGTTGTTTTGCGGGATATCACCCAGCCCTATCGCGAAGATTTATCGATGACACAAAGCCTCGAAGACCTTGGCAGGCAAAGCAGCGCTATCGCCAAGATTGCGGCGAGCATCGATAACCGACGCCCTTTGGGGGGCATAGTGGAGTTGGCAACACAGGAAATTTGCCATGCTTTGGCCAGCACAAAAGCCGCGGTTTGGTTTTTTGCGGAACCGGCGCAGCGACTCGATTGCGCCTGCTTATACCAGCGTCACAACCACAGCTTTCAGCAACCGGCCTCGGTACCCGTATCGGCAGAAGATTTCTCAGCGCACTTTTTGCCTAGCGGCGATACGGGTGTGCTCGCGGTGAATCGGATCGACCAGGACCCGCGCACCAAGCTGCGCAAAGCACTGGGGCCTATTAAAACCCCCGACATAGTATCGTTTATCGACGCGCCAATTAGTCTCGATGACCAACTCATCGGCGTATTAACCATCGATGTGAGCCAGGTGCCGCACCACTGGACCGCCTGCGAGCAACAATTTGCCGCCGCCGCCGCTAAGTTACTAGCCCTGACTTACCACGGTACGCATAGCGGTTCGCAGCAACAAGCTCCCCGGCAAGCTCAGAGCCGTTTCGAGGTCATTGCCGAGCGTTGCAGTATGGCCATCTTTGCCTACGCGGAATCGTTTGTGTACGCCAACCCTGCCATGGAAGCACTGAGCGGTTTTAAATTTTCGCAGCTGGAAAAGTTCGGTGTGGCCCTGCTGCTGAGCAGCGATGTTACCCAGTACTTCCCCGCCATGGCGCCGTCACAAGCGCTGGTGGATATGTATGCCCGCGAAGGGTTAAAAAGCCTCGAAAAACTGTCCATCCCCACGCAACTCGAAGTGGAGATCACGCCGGCCGACAGCTTGGCACGCTGGCTAAGTATTAGTGTTGTACCGGTATGCCTCGAAGGGAAAAATGTTTGGTTAGCTTGCGCCGTCGATATATCTGAACGCAGATTAGTAGAAAACAAACTGCGCTATAAGGCATACAACGATGACCTCACCGGCCTGCCTAACCGGGCAATGTTTACCGCCAAACTGGAACAGAGCTTCGAAAAACGCAGCCGCGATAAATATTATCGCTTCGCCGTTATGCTGCTCGAGCTAGACAAGTTCAATGTGGTTAAAAAACATCTCGGCCAACTCAGCGCCGAGCAACTGCTTCTGGATGCGGCGCAACGCTTGCGCCAAACTTGCCGCCACGGCGATACCCTGGCGCGTTTAAACGGCAACGAATTTACCCTGTTAATGGAAAACATCGCCAATGTTGAAGAGGTGCAGGCATTTGCGCAAAAAATCCAAAACCTGATCGTCAAGCCCTTTTATATCGACAACAACGAGGTAGAAACTTCCGCCAGTATTGGAATTGCCTATTCCAATCGTCGCTACGAAAAAGTAGAAGACGTCCTCAAAGATAGCGAAACTGCGCTAATGCGTGCCAAATCTCATGGTGGTGGCGGCTGCGAAGTTTTTAATGCGAGAAACTACTCGAAAACACAAAAATTAATGGGTGTCGACAGAGCCTTAGAGCAGGCTATAGAAAGCAATAAACTCCAGTTACGCTACCAACCGCTTATCGCTCTTGAAAGTGGTAAACTTTTCGGGTTTGAAGCACTACTTCGCTGGCAGGTGCGCGGCGATGAATACTTGCCCCCCGGCGAACTGATACCTGTAGCGGAAGAATCAGGTCATATGCTGCCGCTGGGTAACTGGATCGTAAAAACTGCCTGCCAACGGATACAGCCTTGGCTGGATCAAGATCCAGACCTGCAGCTGTGCGTCAACCTATCGGCACAGCAACTTGAGCAAAGCGACCTGACTGAATTGATTGATAACACCATGAGCCAAGGGGCTATTACCCCGCGCAATTTGCTGTTCGACATTCAAGAAAGCGCCCGAATAAAAGAGGGCAGCAAGGCATTTAAAAACCTTCACCGTTTGCGAACCATTGGTTGTGAAATTTGCCTGGACGACTTTGGCTCGGGCGCGTCATCACTGAGCTTTTTAAATAGTTTTCCTTTTAAGCTGGTGAAGATCGATAAATCATTAGTTAATACATTCAACCACAACAAAAACAGTCGCAATTTATTAAAAACCATACTCTATGCTACCCAAGGCCTCGGCATAAAGGTGCTTGCTGAAGGTGTCGAAAACCGCCAACAGTTAATTGAATTGCGCGCTTTAGGCTGTCACTATGTGCAGGGTTTTTTGTTTTCTAAACCGGTTAACGAAAAACTGGCCACATCCTTGATTGGCCGTTGTTGGAACCCCGAAACCGGAGCGATTCGTCGCACATCGCTGGGGGGATTGGGCGACTTTTTCGGATAATTTTTTCGCGGCGAGCAGCACTGACTATGACCACGGCTTATATTACTCACCCCAGTACCGAGCAACACAAAATTTCTGAGAACCACCCTGAATGCCCAGAGAGAATTTGGGCGATTCACGATGCCCTAATTGGCAGCCGATTGATGGACCTGTTACTTCCCATCACCGCAGCGCCGGCACAGCGGGCGCAACTGGAACTCGCCCACGGCAAAGATTACGTGGATTTTATTTTTGCTGCGCAGCCCACGGCTGATCAACCGGTACAAATAGATCCAGACACCGCAATGAATACACACACATTGGAAGCAGCGCTGCACGCTGCGGGGGCGGTGGCACTTGCCGTGGACAAAGTGATGGCCGGAGAGATTAACAATGCCTTTTGCGCGGTCCGACCGCCAGGTCACCACGCGGAGAGAAACCGCGGCATGGGTTTTTGCATCTTCAACAGTATTGCCGTAGGCGCCTACCAAGCCCTCGAAAAACACCAGCTGTCTCGAGTTGCGATCGTCGATTTCGACGTGCATCACGGAAATGGCAGCGAGGACATTTTCCAGGATGAAGCCCGGGTACTATTTTGCTCTTCCTATCAACATCCCTTCTACCCCTACTCTGGCGGCGCCAATGTAGAAAACCGCCGTCTCAATATACCCCTTACCTCTGGCACCGCATCGCAGCAGTTCCGCGAGGCCTACGAGCAACACTGCTTCCCTACTCTGGAAGCCTTTAAACCCGAACTGATACTGATCTCCGCCGGCTTCGATGCCCACACGGCCGACCCTTTGGCCTCGCTGTGTCTCGATGAAGCGGATTTCGCCTGGGTCACCGCGCAGCTCATGCAGATTGCCGCTAAAAACGCCGACGGCAAAATTGTATCCAGCCTCGAAGGCGGCTACGAACTCGGCGCACTGGGCCGCAGCGCGGCAGCCCATGTTAAGGAGCTCCTGGGCGCGGCAGCCAAACCCTCGGAATAAATTAAGAGGCCTAGAGCTGGCAAGGTCACCTTATCCCTGCATTAACCGAAATAAATCAGTTGGATCCAGGTAACGATTGAATCGAGGTAACAATAAAGCTTAACCGCCGATTCAAACGAATAAAGCTACTGCGTACTGAATTTAAAGCCAATCTGGGATTCAAAACACTCGCCGGGCTGCAGCAGCGTAGAGGGGAACTGGGACTGATTGGGAGAGTCGGGGAAGTGTTGGGGCTCTAAACAAAAACCACTGTGTTTACTATACCGCTGACCCTGCTTGCCACAAATGCTGCCATCGAGAAAATTACCACTATAAAACTGCAAGCCGGGCTCCGTGGTATACACTTCCAACACTCGCCCGCTTTGCATCTCGCAAACCCTGGCAGCTCGCTCATAGGCGTTTGCGGCAGTTTTATTTAACACGTAATTGTGATCGTAGCCGCCATTAACTCGCTGCGTCTGCAAGTGTCCTTGCTGCAACCCCTCCCCCAGTGCCTTGGGCTTGCGAAAATCAAAGGCACTCTCCGCCACCGGCGCGGGCTCGCCAAGCGGTATAAAATTCTCATCAATGGGTAAATAGCTATCGGCATCAATCTGCACCTTGTGTTGCGCCACGCTGCCTTGCCCCAGTAAGTTAAAATAGCTGTGCTGAGTAAAGTTAACATGTGAAGCACGATCGCTAACAGCAAAAAAACAAGTGGTCAGTTCATTGGTGTCTGTTAAACGGTACTCTGCCCGCAGTTGCAGATTTCCCGGAAAACCGCCTTCACCATCGGGCCAAAGGTAGTTTAATTGCAGCGTTGGCACCCCCGACACCTCACCCGCTTCGGCGGCCCACAACAATTTGTCGAAACCCCGCTCACCGCCGTGCAAACAATTGCTACCATCATTTTTTTGCAGTTGATATTGCCGCCCATTTAAAGCAAACGCGGCATTCGCAATACGATTGCCATAGGGCCCAATTAAAGCGCCGAAATAAGGTGAAATGTCTTCGTAAGGCGCCAGTGTATCGAAGCCGAGAACCACATCGCCGAGCTGACCGGCTTTATCGGGCACTTGCAACGCCACCACAACGCCACCAAAATTGGTGATTTTAGCGCACAGGCCATGGCGATTAGTCAGGGTGTAAATATCGGCCGATTGGCCATTCGATAGCCGCCCAAAAACACGTTTAGAAATGGAAGTCATCGCAATTCCAGGGTTAGAGATCTGAGTGTCGCGGTGCAAAATTCAACCTTGACCATGTTTTATCTGACTGATCACCAGTCAGGTATGCAAGGATACATGGGCGCTACTGCGTGGTCTATGCGATGGTTGCCGCAATTTTTGTGGCGGTTTGCTTGGCGCTTGCCAAACACCAAGGCGGCATAAACTCCACCCTGGCGCCAAATCGAAGATTTACACCCACAAAAACAGCGCACTGGTTGAACCCGCCAATGCATCCAAGGTGTTTATCGCAGAAAAAGCTGCGCAGCGCCGAGAACGCCGCTAAGCAACAAGAGGCCGGGGAGTAGACATGCTTACAGTGGGTTTAAGAACTGGCCCTGATGCAAGGGCAAAAGCCGTGGCGGCAATGCAACGCCTATTGCAGGGTTTTAATAACTTTCATTAAAGACGGGTCCTCGGCATTGGTTTCAATGTTAAAACCCAGGCTGCTACACAGTAACAACATACCCCGGTTGTCGGCCAAAACATCGCCTTCCATGCGTTGCAAGCCGCGTCGCATAGCGTAATCGATTAACACCTGCATAAGCTTGTTTGCCAAGCCCCGTCGCTGCCACTGATCGCCCACTACAACCCCAAAATCACAACTGTTCAAATCGTGGTTTGTGATATAGCGGCACACGCCAATAATCTCTTGCTGCGCAGCCTCACCCACCACAGCCACCAGCGCCATCTCTCGCTCGTAATCAATCAGCGTGAAACGGGCCAGCATTTCAGGGGTAATTTCCTTAAAAACATGCATAAAGCGAAAATACTTCGCCTGCTCAGATAAATTGTCGACGAAGCGCCGCTCGATATCGGCATCTTCCGGTCGGATAGGGCGAATCACATAATCGCGACCATCGGCAAAACGCTCATGATATTTCACATGCGACGGATAAGGGTGAATCGCCGTGTGAGAGTAGGCCGGACCATCGACCCACTGCTGGTCGACAACGATGCGCGCGTCGAGCACGATTGCCTGATTCTCGTCCACCAACAGTGGGTTGATATCCATTTCTTTAATAGCGGGCAACTCACAGGCGATTTCCGACACCCGCAGCAGCACATTAACCACAGCGTTGCGATTAGCCGGCGGCACTTTGCGCATCGCGCCGAGCAATTTTTCCGCGCGGGTACGGCTAATTAATTCGTCGGCCAACAGCGGGTTGAGCGGTGGCAAGCCGACACTGGTTTCGGCCAGCAGCTCTGCCGCGACACCCCCAAACCCAAAACTAATCACCGGCCCAAACACCGGATCGCGGGCAATGCCGATTAGCAGTTCGCGACCGTGGGCAAAGCTCACCATAGGTTCCACCACCACGCCTTCAACCTTGCCCGGTGCGTGGGCATTTGCCGCGCTGATAATGGCATCGAAGACATCGACCACTTGCTGCGGACTGCGAATATCCAGCCGAACGCCATCGACATCAGACTTGTGAGTGAGATGCTTAGAGTACACCTTGAGAACCACGGGAAAACCGATATCTTCGGCGATTTTTCGTGCTTCGTCGGCAGAATAAGCAATACGTGTGCTCACCACCGGGATGCGAAACGCCGCCAGCAACTGCTTCGATTCCACTTCCGTGAGCAAGCTGCGCGATTCCTTTAACACCTGTTTAATTAGCTGCTTGGCAGCGGGTAAATCCGCTGTATAGGTATCGCTGGAGGGGCCGGGTGTTTGCAGAAGTAACTGCTGGTTGCGCCTGAAATCCGCTAAATAAGCAATCGCTTGCACCGCATTTTCCGGCAAACGAAAGCTCGGCACAGCAGCCTGATAGAAAATAGAGCGCCCTCGCTGCACCGTGTTGTCGCCCATCCAACAAGCGACCACCGGTTTGCGGCTGGTCGCCGCTAGGTCCACCACGGCTTGCGACACCGCACTCGGGTCGATCGGCGACCGCGGCGCCAGCAACACTAACACCGACGCCACATTGGTATCTTGTAACAGCAGATGCAAAACTTGGCGATAGCGCTCGGTATTGGCTGTAGCTTCCAAATCCAATGGGTTGGACAGCTGTAAACCGAGCGCTCGTAAACCGTCGATGGTCGCCTCGGAAAAGCGCGCCAGCGGCAGTGCTAAATCTCTCGCCTTATCAGCTGCCATAATACCTGGGCCCGCGCCATTACTTATAATGGCGAAATCGCCGCGCTTTAAACGCTGGCCGCGGGCAAGTACCGAAGCCACATAAAACAAATCCCCCAAATTGCTGCCACGAATCACCCCGGCACGGCGCAAAGCGGCATCGAACACTTCATCGCGCCCCACCAAACTGCCGGTATGACTCACCGATTGGGTATTTCTTAACATTTTATGGCGACCCGATTTAACGACAGTCACCGGTTTGATGCGAGCGGCTGATCGCAGGCTGCTCATAAATAGACGCGCTCGATCAATACCTTCCACATACACTAATATGGCTTGGGTCTCCGGGTCGGCCGCTAAAAAGTCGAGCGCTTCGGCAAAGTCGATATCAGCGCTGCCCCCAGTGGCGAGCACCGTTGAGAAACCGATATCGCGGCCCTTGGCCCAATCCAACATCGCGGAACACAGCGCCCCCGACTGCGAGACCAAAGCGAGCTTACCTCGCCGCAATAACGAGGGCATTAAACTGGCATTAAAGTTAAGATGGGGGCGAATTAAGCCCAAGCTGTGCGGCCCCAGCAATCGGATATTTACCGCCCGCGCAAATTGTTGCCAATGGACTTTTTGAGCCTCAATTTGCCGATGGTTAAATTGGGTGCTGTTAGACAAAATAATTGCGAACCGTATATGATGGTTGGCACACTGCGTTAAAATTTTTGACCATGTAGATGGCGGCGTCACAACAATTGCCAAATCGACCCGCTGCGGTAAGCCCAAAACCGATTTGTAACAGGTTTTACCTTTTAGTTTCGAATACTTCGGGTTGACGTAGAAACAGTCGCCGGCATACTCGTCATTAAAGAGTTGATTTAGAATCTGCGCCCCCAAGCTGTTTTGTCGAGTGCTCGCGCCCACCACAGCCACGGATTTCGGGTTGAACAGTCCAGATAAATAATGGTTATCAGACACGCTCGTCTCCCTATATTTGGTGAATAGTTAAAATAGAGTATTGCACTGAACGCGGCCAGGTAATTTGATTTTCTCGAAGTAAAATCCATTTCTAGCGGCTTGAATCTCGATTAAAAAGCTGAAATGCTCACATATTACCGCAATACTTGTAGAATAAATTCACTCCGCTTGATTACACTGCAAGGCTATACAAACCTAGAGAATTAAGGGACAAAAAAACATGAAGCGAGCCTTGGTCGTTGACGATTCAAAAACAGCGCAAATACGGCTAAAAAAGATGTTGCGCCCATACTCGCTCGACGTCGATGTCGCCTTTTCCGCGGAAGAAGCACTTGGCTACCTTGCTTACGAAACACCATCCGTTATCTTTCTCGACCACCATATGCAGGGAATGGACGGTCTGGAAGCACTGAAGATAATCAAAGCCAACCCCAACACAGCGATGATCCCGGTGGTGATGTACACCGCGCAAAAAGGGGATATGTATGTCGGTCAAGCCAGGGCCTTAGGTGCACTGGACATATTATCGAAAGAAATCATGAAAGCCTCCAGCTTACAGCGAGTGCTGGCCAGTTTGGGTATTGAGCCTATCGAGGGCGAAGAGCCCACCGAGGTCGAGTACAGCGACGAAAGTGTCGACACTGTCACTTCGAGCGAAAAACCGACCAAAACCGAGCCGGAGCCAGTCAGTCTGAGCCCGACATCCATCGTAAGCCGGCACGCGCCCTCCGATCTATTTCAAGTTAAAGAAGATATGGCCCGGCATCTCGAGCAGCAAATTGCCGAGGTGCGCCAGCAAATTTCAGACAACTCCCGCACCGTAGTTTACAAGGTTTCGGAAGAGATCGAAAAAAGCCTCTCTCGCGAGGCAAGAGTGGGCGACGTGCCCATGTCGGTGATTACCGGAGATCTGAATCAGGGGCAACGCCGTTCCGCAATGATTTCGAGCTCACTGCTGTTACTGATATTTTTCGGCATGGCCTTAGTGGCCTATGAAATGATTAACACCAAAAACGAACTCAAATTACTGGCGCAGAATTTTTCTCAATTACAGCAGCAGCAACAGCAAGTTGAGGCCATCCAAACCAGTAATCTGGCCGCTCAAAATGGCATTACCGCCAGTAAACTGTTGAACCCCAATAGTGCCGATATGTTCGATATAACGAGCTGGGCAATTAACACCGACTGGCAGTTTGAATACGGTTCCCAGCCTTTGGACGAAGAGCGCGTTGTCAATATTAGCAACCTCGTTTACCGACTCGCGAGCATGGGATTTAGAGGAAAAATCGATTTGGCGATTAACTTTGGCGATGTGTGCCTGCAACAGGAGGACACGGGGATGCTGCGCTTGGCCGACGAAGACATGCCAATAGAAAACTGCGTTATGTTCCGCGAAATTAACCCCGAATTTATGGCGTCCGATTATTTGAGCCTTGCCTACTTAAACTTTGAGCAATCTGCAGCGCCCATTCGAGACGGTATTTTAGAAGTAGAAGTAACAACCAATGGCGTGTCGGCACCGCGCCATGAGTACCCGGTGCTCAGCTCCAACGGCACGGCGGGTACATGGAACAAAATCGCCCTCAAGAACAACCATATTGGGGTGTCACTCAGCTACCAATAGCCTGGCATACACCGACTTTCCACCAACTTTCCGTACCCGACATTGCGGGCGCCGAAAGTTGGTACAGTGCAGCGCATAATCGACGCAAAATCTAACACGACGACTGGGCAAACTCACGAGCCCTGGCGATTGTCCAAACACACTCCCACTCCGCCAAGACCGCAATAACCGTTGGGGTTTTTCGCCAAGTATTGCTGGTGGTAATCTTCCGCGTAATAAAATTCACCGGCGGCAACAATTTCAGTGCTAATGGCACCGTGGCCGTGCTCTGTGAGGCGCTGCTGATAAACCTGCAAGCTCTGCTGAGCGGCAATTTTCTGATTTTCCGAGCAGTAGTAAATACCGGAGCGATACTGGGTGCCCAAATCATTGCCCTGACGCATACCCTGGGTTGGGTTGTGAGACTCCCAAAAATAGCCCAACAATTTTGCAAAACTCAAAACTTTCGGGTCGTAGACCACCAGCACCACTTCATTGTGACCGGTTTTCCCAGTACAAACTTCCTCGTAAGAGGGATTGGCTGTATAGCCGCCGCTGTAACCCACAGCAGTCACTTCAACCCCCTCCAATGCCCAGAACACTTTTTCTGCGCCCCAAAAACAGCCCATGCCAAAGATCACCTGTTCTAGGTGTTGTGCAAAGGGCGGCTGCAAAGCGCGCTGCGAGACAAAATGGCGCGCCGCGGTTTTTACGGGTTTATCCCGACCCGGCAAGGCGCTAGCAGGTTCTACCATGGAAATCTTTTGCGCAACGCGCGCGTTAAACTTATCGAGGAAAGTCATTTTCTGTCACTCATTTAAAATGCTATACTTTATACGTTAAGCTTGATAATTTGGATCGTAATCGACAACAAAACCCGATGCATTGCATGGGTGCGGAACCGACCACGTTTCGTAAGTCGCGCCGAGCTTGCCAACACATTTTTCCGCCATATCGCGGAAGGGCTGTCTACCCGGGTCGGTGATCACCACGCGGGTACCAACACTGTTGGCCCTGCGCACTAAATTGTAAAGCGGTTTTGTCATTTCGTCCCAAAAACAGATATCGGCAGCGACAACAATGTCAAATTTATCTAAATCTTGCTTTTTCACCTGTTCGTATCGGCTGCGCCAAGTACTTGCGTCGACGCCATTAATTTGCGCGTGATACTGCAAGTAAGGGAAAACAACCGGATCGGCATCTAGTGCAGTTAACTCGGCCGAAAATTGCTTAGCACAAAAAATTCCGCCCACGCCCCAACCGCATCCGATTTCTAACACGCGCAGCTTTTTACCGTTCTTGCGCTTAATTTTTTCGGGGGGGAACTCCTTTAAATAGTCCATTAGTAAATAGGTCGATTTCCAAAACTTATTACCGTGAATACTGGGATGTCCCGTTTGCAGCCTAATTTTTTTTATCTCTGGGTGGCTATTAGTTAAAATTTGCACGCCGAAAACCTGACGGCTATTCGGTTTTTTATTAGTGACAGGCAATACCGCCTCCTTTTGATGAATACGTTTGGGGTTGGGCGCAAAACACGCGACTTATGGCGCAATCTAAAGCTAGAAAAGAGCAACGCTTTGAATGCTTCGGTTAACAAACTAAGCGCATTGACTTTGTTTATAAAGAAGGAAGTTTCTGCGGTAGCATCTGAAAAGCGCTGTGTTCGCACGCGGTGATTAGGCGCCTTAAAGTGGTTTTATATCGCTCTACTACAGCGCTGAGTTAAAATACCATGACTGTAAACTGCCCACAACAATGAACCGGAATAATGGTCTTGAGCAGCGTAAAAAATACTGTACTGCGTCGTATTCGGCAAACAGCTCGCCTAGAAAGAAAGCATACGTTCCGCCTATACCGCCACTGATGCCTTCCCCGCGAACCAACTCAGAAAGCTTTACAAGGTGCCTCAAATTACCTGAGACCCTGCCATTCACCCATAAAGTAATCATGACCTGATATTTATGCAAAATGCATCATCGCCCTATTACGCGGCAATAGACCTAGGGTCCAACAGCTTTCACATGCTAATTGTTCGGATGAATGGCAAAAACATTGAAATCGTCGACCGAGAGAAGGACATGGTGCAAATAGCCCGCGGTCTCGATAAAGGCAG
>JAHQVY010000318.1 GCA_019634095.1 Cellvibrionaceae bacterium | reverse complement strand
CCCCACGCCGAACTTCGCGCCGCCATTGAGCGCCCCACTAGCAGTTTGATCGGAGTCGATGCCGGCGAATTGGCCGGTATCGGTCATTTGGGGTTGCCGGTAGTGGGCAGCTTGGATGAGGTGTCGCGTGATATTGATGTCGTCATCGACTTTAGCGCACCGGCGGCAACCCTAGCAAACGCAACATTGTGCGCCGAGGCTGGCCGAGCTCTGGTTGTCGGGACCACCGGCTTTTCCGTCGCGCAAAAAAAGCAATTCGAGGGTGCCATTCAAGGTGCCAAGATATGTATGGCATCAAATTTTAGTACCGGTATCAACCTGTGCTTTAAGTTGCTTGAAACGGCAGCGCGGATTATGGGCGAAGAATCCGACATCGAAATTTATGAAGCCCATCATCGCCACAAGGTGGACGCGCCATCGGGTACTGCTCTCAGTATGGGACAGGTGGTCGCGGATGCGCTGCGGCGCGATCTATCACAGGTGGCGGTCTATGGTCGCGAAGGGCAAACCGGAGCTCGGTCAAAACAGGAGATAGGTTTTGCTACCGTGCGTGGCGGCGATGTTGTCGGTGAGCACACGGTGTCTTTTATGGCCGAGGGTGAGCGGCTGGAAATAAGCCACAAATCTTCGAGCCGCATGTCTTTTGCGCGCGGTGCGGTGCGGGCGGCATGTTGGTTGCCGCAGCAGGCGCCCGGAATCTACGACATGCAGGATGTGTTGGGCTTAAAGTAATTGCCACGTCGAAATTTGAATAGTTAAATTTTTATTTCGTAGACACAGGTCGACGGAGTCAGTAAAATCTTCCGCCGAGTTTGGCTGGCAAATCAGCCGTGTGCGCGTTGTAAAATTCATCGAAATTCATAGTTGGGTTTGCCCTACTTTTTTATGGGTATGGCCTGCTAATTTGTTTGCGAGCTAATTGTTTGCAATCAAGTTTAATAGCAAGGGTCGAATACCATTGGCACTGCCTGCGATTAGAGCCGCGAATCCTGTCGGCGAATACATGAGCAGACATTGAATTAACTTCCTGAAACTAAGGCGAAGCAAGCATCCATGCTTGACCGGGATATTGAAAAAAGCAGACGACAAAAACACCGATAATTTTATAAGGATTCCAATCCAGAGCAGCTTATTGATAAAGCGAGGCGAAGATTTCTTCTCCTCGCTTTGTTTTAACTGGGAATTAGTTTTTTCCGTCAAACAGACAATAGACTCGTCGCGTTTGAAATTTAGGTGTTAGGAATGCGTCATTTTTGTTGTTGGCCTTTTTTTAGAGGGTGTAGGGAAAGCCGGCAGATTCAGTGCAAGTGTTATCCATTATTCTAAAGCGTTGCCTGCTCGGAGGGCGTTCTTTTGACATCAGAGCAAAATTCAATGCAATTAAATGAAAAGCAAACGGTTCCCGCAATTTTAGTATTGCAAGACGGAAGCACTTTCGAAGGGAGCGCACTTGGTGCCCTTGGCGAAACCGTTGGCGAATTGGTTTTCAATACATCGATGACCGGTTATCAAGAAATTCTCACCGATCCCTCTTACGCCCAGCAAATTGTGACATTAACTTATCCGCATATTGGTAACACTGGCACCAATGAAGAGGATGAAGAGTGTGAACGCATTTGGGCCAAAGGTTTGGTGATTCGAGATTTACCCTTACTTACCAGTAATTTTCGCAATCAAAAAAACTTGTGTGAATATTTGCGTGCCAAGCATATTGTGGGAATCTGCGATATCGACACCCGCCGCTTAACGCGAATCTTGCGCGATACAGGTGCGCAGAGCGCCTGCATAATTGCCGGCGAAATCGATCCTGCCCGCGCCCAGCAGTTCACGCGCGCCCAGCAGTTCATCCGCGCCCAGCAGTTGGCCTCAGATTTCCCCGGAATAAAAGGGGCGGATCTCGCCAAAGTTGTTACAACTCAACAACGCTATGCGTGGTCTGAAGGCAGTTGGCAATTGAATGTCGGTTTCTCTAAACCTTCCCAAGACAAGCGTTACAAAGTGGTGGCTTACGATTTTGGCGTAAAGCGCAATATTCTGCGCATGCTGGCAGACAGAGGCTGCGACTTAACGGTGGTGCCGGCGCAAACGCCGGCCGAAGACGTGATGGCCATGAACCCCGACGGCGTATTTTTGTCGAACGGGCCGGGTGATCCAGAGCCTTGCGACTATGCCATTGCGGCGATCCAGACCCTCTTAGAACGCGCTGTGCCCCTCTTTGGTATCTGCTTGGGCCATCAATTGCTTGCTCTAGCCAGCGGTGCTAAAACTGTAAAAATGAAATTCGGTCACCACGGTGCTAATCACCCGGTGCAGAGCCTCGCCGATGGCAGGGTAATGATCACCAGCCAAAACCACGGTTTTGCAGTGGATGAATCGAGTTTACCCGAGGCCCTGGTGGCCACCCACAAATCTCTATTTGACGGTTCGTTGCAAGGTATCCGACACCAACACAAGCCGGCTTTTGGTTTTCAGGGGCACCCAGAGGCGAGCCCGGGGCCTCACGATGTCGCGGGTTTGTTTGATCAATTTATCGCCCTGATGCAAAGCCGTATGACAGCTGGCTAGCAGGGCACTGCAATGCGCGCTCTGGCCGCGGTCCCGAGCGAATTTATCTTAAAACAGCGCGCTCAGCCAAAGCGCAAGTGGTTTGTTGCAGCTCGCAAAACCATGCGCTTGGCGCACACGCTTGCCTGTACATAACATTAACTTGGCTAAGGGGCAGCCCACCTTAGCGGGAATTGGAGTTTCTTATGCCGAAACGAACTGACATCAACCGGATTCTCATCATAGGTGCGGGCCCGATTGTGATTGGTCAAGCCTGCGAATTCGATTATTCCGGTGCTCAAGCCTGTAAAGCCTTGAGAGAATCGGGATATTGCGTGATCCTGGTTAACTCTAACCCAGCCACGATTATGACCGATCCCGCAATGGCGGACGCCACCTATATCGAACCCATTACCTGGGAGACGGTGGCTAAGATTATCGAAAAGGAGCGGCCCGATGCGGTGTTACCCACCATGGGTGGGCAGACGGCGCTCAACTGCGCTTTAGAACTGCAGAACCAAGGCGTGCTGGAAAAATTCGGTGTCGAGTTGATTGGCGCTTCCTACGATGCGATTCACAAAGCTGAGGACCGCGACCGCTTCGACAAGGCGATGCGCAAAATCGGTTTGGAGTGCGCGCGAGCTAAAATTGTTCACTCCATGCCGGAGGCGAGGGAAGTACCTAAGGAATTCGGTTTTCCCTGCATTATTCGCCCCTCGTTTACGATGGGCGGCTCCGGTGGCGGTATCGCCTACAACTGGGAGGAATTCGAAGAAATCTGCATCCGGGGGCTCGATTTATCGCCAACCAATGAGCTGTTAATCGACGAATCCTTGTTGGGCTGGAAAGAATTTGAAATGGAGGTGGTGCGCGATAAAAACGACAACTGCATTATTGTGTGTGCCATAGAGAACTTCGACCCCATGGGGGTGCATACCGGTGATTCAATAACGGTGGCGCCGGCGCAAACCCTGACCGACAAAGAGTATCAAATAATGCGCAACGCGGCGGTCGCGGTGTTGCGAGAAATCGGTGTCGAGACCGGCGGCTCCAACGTACAGTTTGCCGTAAACCCCGAAAATGGCCGCATGGTGGTGATCGAAATGAACCCGCGTGTATCTCGGTCCTCGGCCCTGGCCTCCAAAGCAACCGGCTTTCCGATTGCAAAAATAGCGGCCAAGCTCGCGGTTGGCTATACCCTAGACGAGTTGCAAAACGATATTACGGGCGGCGCAACCCCCGCGTCGTTCGAGCCTTCGATTGATTATGTCGTGACAAAAATTCCGCGATTCACCTTCGAAAAATTCGGCGATGCCGACGCGCGCTTGACCACGCAAATGAAGTCGGTGGGTGAGGTGATGGCAATAGGACGCAATTTTCAAGAATCGTTGCACAAGGCTTTGCGCGGGCTAGAAGTGGAGGTCTGCGGCTTCGATGAAAAGCTCGATTTGCAAAGCGATGCAGCGCGCACTAGCTTGCGGCGCGAGTTAGCCACCCCCGGGTCCGAGCGCATTTGGTATCTCGGCGATGCCTTTCGCTCCGGCATGCCGCTGGAGGAGGCGTTTAAGTACTCAAAAATCGATCCGTGGTTTTTGGCTCAGGTTAAAGATCTTATCGATACCGAGTCTCAGCTGATGTCTATTCCTTTGAGCGATATTGACGCCGCGTTTATGCGTCGTCTAAAGCGCAAGGGTTTTTCAGATAAGCGCCTGGGCAACCTGCTTGCCGTCACCGAGAAAACCGTGCGCGATCACCGCCATAAACTCAATGTGCGACCGGTCTACAAGCGTGTTGACACCTGCGCTGCCGAGTTTGCTACATCAACCGCTTACATGTACTCCAGCTATGACGAGGAGTGTGAGGCGCAGCCGAGTGAGCGCGAAAAAATTATGGTGCTGGGCGGTGGGCCGAATCGAATTGGCCAGGGGATAGAATTTGACTACTGCTGCGTTCATGCCGCTTTTGCAGCCCGAGAGGCGGGTTACGAAACCATCATGGTCAACTGTAACCCCGAAACTGTGTCCACCGACTACGACACCTCAGATCGACTCTATTTTGAGCCTGTCACCCTGGAGGATGTGCTGGAGATTGTTAACAAGGAGCGCCCCAAAGGTGTCATTGTGCAGTTTGGCGGGCAAACGCCGCTGAAGCTTGCCAATGCCTTGGAAGCTGAGGGAGTACCTATTATTGGTACCAGCCCGGAAGCCATCGATCGTGCCGAGGATCGCGCCCGTTTTCAGCAGATGATTCAGCGCTTGGGGCTGCTTCAGCCGCCCAACGCCATTGCCCGGTCCACCGAAGAGTCGCTGATCGTCGCCGATGATGTGGGTTATCCGCTGGTGGTGCGGCCCTCCTATGTTTTGGGTGGGCGCGCTATGGAAATTGTTTATACGCGGGAAGAGCTCAAAACGTATATGCACACCGCAGTGCAGGCCTCCGCCGATGCCCCGGTATTACTGGATCGCTTCTTGGATAACGCCATTGAGGTAGATATCGATGCGGTATCCGATGGCGAGCACGTGGTGATTGGCGGCATTATGCAACACATTGAGCAGTGCGGGGTGCACAGCGGTGATTCCGCCTGTTCTCTGCCGCCCTACTCACTGGCGGAAAGTGTTCAGGATGAAATGCGTGCCCAGGTGAGGCGGATGGCGCTGGAATTGGCCGTGGTGGGCTTGATGAACGTGCAGTTGGCCTATCAGGGTGGCAAAATCTACGTGATTGAGGTTAATCCACGTGCCTCGCGTACGGTGCCTTTTGT
>JAHQVY010000317.1 GCA_019634095.1 Cellvibrionaceae bacterium | reverse complement strand
CTCTACGGGTGCAGCCGCAAAATTGAAAAAACGCTTTAATTTCAGTTCATTGGGCGTCCGGAGTAGATCCAACTGATTAATTTAGGATTATGACCCCGATGCCGACCTCCACCGACTTTCAGCCGTCGCACTATTCGCCATTATCCACCAAATGAACCCATTAGCCCCTTTCATGCCTATGCCTATTCCTTTTTGCCTTCCCGAAATAAGTAACGGCCGCGAACTAACCCTTCAAAAATAAATGCGCAAGAAAAAGTACGCTTCTTAGACACGCCGCAAACCGCAAGAGCACAAAAGCACCCATAAAATGGGAACTTATGCCTGTTAATGAGCGCTTATACTAACTATTGATAGCGATTGCGGTTGCGCCTGGAAAATACAATGAACACGTTATTTAATTTATAAAAATTCTTACGAGAAATTTTGAGGAACTATCACATGAAAGCGTCGCTAAGCATGTAACTAGTGAAAACTAAAAAAATGGAAGGCTGTAAATATGAGTAAAATCAAACCGCTATCAAAAGCTATTCTGGCCGTTAATGTTGGCTTATTTTCATTAACGTTTAACCATCAATCCCTTGCACAAGAAGGCGTGGATGACGAAAACTTAGAGGAGGTTTTTGTTACCGGTTCGCGTATTCGAAAAGCTAATTTGGTGAGTAGTGCGCCAATCACTCAAATAGACGCCGGTGAAATACGCTTCCAAGGGGTGGTACGCGTTGAAGATATGATGCGCAATATACCGCAAATATATTCTGCGCAAAATTCTGGGCAAGCGAATGGCGCTACTGGCACCGCGACGATCGACTTGAGAAACCTGGGGGAAGAACGTACCCTCACGCTGTTAAATGGCCGCAGGTTACCTGCGGGTTCACCAATCCAAGGTGGTATTGGTGCCGATGTTAACCAAATCCCGGCGACTTTAATTAAGAATGTAGAAATCCTCACCGGCGGTGCTTCTGCGGTTTATGGTTCAGACGCTGTTGCCGGTGTGATTAACTTTCAATTAGTGGATGACTTTGAAGGTGTGCAGCTTGATGTTCAACGCAGCATTTATCGACACGGCAACGATAACTTGGAATGGCGCGGACTTACACAAGAAAGTGGCTATCCGTTTCCTGTAGGCAATACTTCCGATGGCGCGGCAAACCAATTTTCACTGACCGTGGGTGGTAACTTTGCTGAAGATCGCGGCAATGTGACCGCCTATGCCACCTACAGAAATATTGACCCTGTACTGCAAGCTGATCGAGATTACAGTGCCTGTGGTTTCAGCAATACCTCCGATCAATGTTTGGGTTCCGGTACCATTGCCGAAGGTAGAGTTGTAGGCACAATTCCAGGTACCAACGACACCTTCGACTATAAGGTTGTGGGTGACACCTTTCAAGATACTGGCGACACCACCTTTAATTTCGGCCCATTAAATTACTTTCAGCGTCCAGATGAGCGTTTCACAATGGGCGCAATGGCGCGTTATGAAATTAACGAACACGCTGAATTTTATTCCGAATTTAACTTTATGGATGATCGCTCAGTGGCACAAATTGCCCCGGCTGGCGCCTTCTTTGTTGAAGTCGATCTCTCTTGTGATAACCCCCTGCTGAGCGAGCAGCAATTTGACGCCCTGTGTGGCAATTTCGGCTTAGGGCGCGAAGACTCGCAGACGGTTGATATTGCTAAGCGTAATGTTGAGGGCGGCAATCGACAGCACGATTTACGTCATACCAGTAATCGAATGGCTCTAGGTCTGCGTGGCGATATCAATCCAATTTGGAGCTATGATGTTTACTACCAATACTCTGAAGTGAGTATGGAAAATACCTACCTTAACGACTTGTCTATAACAAAAATTAGCCGCGCCCTGGATGTCGTTAGCGACGAAAATGGCAATATCGTCTGCCGTTCGGCCTTGGAAGGCTATGACACTAATTGTGTGCCCTGGAATATTTTTGAAACCGGCGCAGTTACCAGTGAAATGACTGACTATCTCTCCTTACCGCTGTTTGCTAGGGGAACCACCAAACAGACGGTATTCTCGGGCTACCTCTCAGCTGATTTATCGGAGTACGGTGTTATATCTCCAGGGGCAAGCACTGGTGTTTCGTTAGCTTTTGGTTTTGAAAACAGAATGGATGCTTTGCAATTTGCGCCGGACCAAGGCTTTCAAAGTGGCGATGGTGCGGGTCAAGGCGGCGCAACCCTGCCGGTGGATGCCGATTACAGTGTGAACGATTATTTTATCGAATTGCAAGTGCCTCTTATTGAGAATGTACCGGGGGTACAATCGCTCGCTCTCGATTTTGCTGTTAGAGACTCTTCATACGATACCGGAATTAATGCAGATTCTCTAGGCATTGGCATGGGCTGGGAAATCAACAGCAGCCTCAAGCTGCGTGCCAGCTACCAGGAAGCTGTGCGCGCCCCGAATGTTCGCGAACTGTTTTTACCTCAGGGTTTGAATTTAGAAAACCTCCCAGCAGATCCCTGCGGCGGAGAAGTTACCAATGGCACCACAGCTTCTGGGCGAACCTTTGAAGAGTGCGCCCGGACCGGCGTTACTGCGGAACAGTTTGGCAATATTCCCAATAATCCCGCTGGGCAGTACAATTTTTTGCAGGGCGGTAACCCAGACTTAGAGGCTGAAGAAGGCGAAACGTTTACTCTAGGGGTGGTGGTTACACCTTCATTTGTTGATGGCTTAAGCGTAACCCTCGACTACTTTGATATCGAAATTTCCAACGGCATCGATAATTTATCACCGATTACTATTTTGAATGCCTGCCTGGATGGCAACACCGCTTTTTGTGACGATATCCGCCGCAACGCAACTCGCGGCGATCTTTGGCGTGGTTCAAGCTTAGGGAGCAGCGGCTTTGTGACCGCTTTTAACAATAACCTCGCCATTGAAACGGCCAAAGGTTTCGACTTAATTTTAGATTACGATGTGTCCTTGGGCGGTGGACACAGCCTAGTTTTCAATAGTGTCACTTCCTATCTTACAGAGTTCAACAAAACTGAATTTGTCGGTGCCGAAGCGACAGAATGCGCCGGGGCTTGGGGCGGTGCTTGCGAGGACCCAACCATCGACCTGAGAAACAACTTCCGAACCACTTGGATTACTCCCTGGACCATCACAGCCAGTGTACTTTTGCGGCATATGTCTGAGGTTGAAGATATTAGCGTAGCTGAAGAAGCCGATAAACAGACCTTGGACGCCATCAACTATGTCGACTTGAGTGTATTGTGGGCCCCTGTGGAACAATTTGAATTCCGTTTAGGCATCAATAACGTGTTTGACGAAGAGCCACCCATTGCCGGCGGTAACGCGGGACCATCTAATGGAGGTAACGGCAACACATTCCCAGGTACTTACGATTCACTTGGGCAGTTTATTTTTGCCGGCGTCAACTTCAAGTTCTAGCCGGGTATTATGCGCCTTGGCTACAGCTAAACACTAAGATAACCCGCCGTAAGGCGGGTTTTTTTGTTTAGCGCTCTTGATAATCCATCGGGATTAGAACATAGAGACGCGAACGCAAGCTTAGCCCTATTTGCGAGGCACTTCAGATGCAGCGCTGGCCATGCAGCAGGCTGTTCTGAATCACATCACCCGGTTTGGCGACACTAAAAGCTGCATTCACACTTGGTTTAACAGGGCTTCGGCCAATACGAGCGAGCAATGTGAGCCCTGAAAAAACTGGCTTAACGGGGTTGTCACACTCTCCTTGAGTACGCCACGGCCCTGGCTGATTTTCAACCAATTGATTCTCATGCAGGTCTTTTGTAAGGTGCTGGTTCGCAAGCCCGCTACAACGGCGTACATCAGCGAAGGCGTTAAGTGTGTGTCTAGGTCTGAATAGTTAAAAGCGCTCTACAAATTTGTGCAAAAATATCCGTGACTTCAGGTTAAACTTGCGAAGCCCCATTGGCGTTGGTTGAGGGGCAGGACATGCGTTGAGGATCAGTGTATTTACTGTCTTTTGCGATCATTTGACCGAGTTTTTGTTCAAACCGCAGCATTTGTTAAGCTATGATGAGCCCTAAGATATTTGTGTTACTGTTTTTCAGAAACCTAGAGCGCGCTTTTAAAAAGCTGCACCGCCCTTGGGTAATGCATCGGTTGCGGGCGGTCAACGCGTCTAGCCAGCAGAAAATCACCGCCGAAGGTGGGCCGATTGTATCGTTGACCACTTACGATAAACGTTTCGATATTGTTTTTTATACTATCGAGAGTATCGCTAAAGGCAGCCTGCTGCCCTCAAGAATCACTTTGTGGGTAGACGAAAAGCTTTGCAATGCGCCACTGCCCCCGCCACTTGAACGCCTGCAGGCCCGAGGTTTAGAAATTAAATCGGCGGAGGATTTGGGCCCGCATACAAAATATTTTCCCGAAGTCACCAGTGAACGCGACGCACAGCGGCCATTTATAACAGCAGATGACGATACCCTCTACCCCCGGTATTGGCTCGAGCGTTTGCACCGGGAGCACCTGAAACACCCCGGTACGATACTCTGCTACCGGGCCCGTAAAATCAGTTTTTCCGATACTGGCCGTTTATTGCCCTACGGTAGCTGGTTGCCATGCTTCTCCACCACTTCCAGCCCACTGCATTTTTCAACCGGTGTTTGCGGTGCCTTGTTTCCCGGTGAAATGCGTGACGCTCTGCGGTCGAAGAGCAAAGAATTTGAGTCAAAGTGCCTTCGGGCCGATGATATTTGGCTAAATTGGGTGGCTGTGAATGCGGGTATTCCAGTTAAGCAAATTGTGCTTGTGCATAAAAAATTTTATGAGGTTCCGGGTACGCGTGAGTTCGCCCTGGCCAATAGGAACAATCGAGCGGGGGGAAACGACATTCAGCTTGAGAAGACCTATTCCGCAGACGTCTTGGCCCACTTATTTGAGCGCTGGAAAAACAGTCAACAAATATGAAGCCGCTAAAAATTGTTCACATATTGTTCTCAAGAGGCTTTGCCGGCACGGAAAGGTCCACGGTGGAATCGTGCAATGAGCAGTGCAAAACCAATAGGGTGACCCTTATTTGTTTAAAGAGCAATTCTCGGCAAAGTGGCGCCAGTATCAACGAGCATTTGGACCCGGCAGTTGAGGTGGTTTGTGTAGCGACGCGTTTTTTGATGACTCGTGCAGTCCAGAAAATTATCGATCGTATTCAGCCCGATGTGATTCACGCTCATTTGCGTCGCGCTACACGTATTCTCGCCAGGTGCCACACTCGCGCCGCGAAAGTGTCTACGCTCCATATTGGCGTGAACGGACCCTCTTTTTTGGAAATGGATGCACTGGTTGCGATTTCTCCCTGGCAGCTGGCGACTGTCCCTCGGGAATATAGGGGTATCTTGCAGCTGATAAAAAACTCATTGAAACCTCACAGCAAACCCA
Organism: Cellvibrionaceae bacterium; assembly: GCA_019634095.1. Classification (GTDB taxonomy): domain Bacteria; phylum Pseudomonadota; class Gammaproteobacteria; order Pseudomonadales; family Cellvibrionaceae; genus JAHQVY01. The sequence continues at coordinate 60 of JAHQVY010000317.1, read as the reverse complement.
GTGAAGCGTGTTTGCACAAGCTTAGGGGCGAAATGACAACGGCGCCCGCCACGTTTATTG
>JAHQVY010000316.1 GCA_019634095.1 Cellvibrionaceae bacterium | reverse complement strand
CCATGTTAATTTCGTCCACGCCGGTGACGGCGATTAGCAGATCGGCATCCTTGATGCCCGCTGCCGCCAGTACTTCGGGGTAGGAGGCGTGGCCGATGATAATACCAATGTCGATACGGTCTTTGAGCTCGTGCAGCTGACGCTCGTCGCGGTCGATGACGGTGACTTCGTTGTCTTCTCGGGCTAAGTTAAAGGCGAGGGTGCCGCCGACTCGGCCGGCCCCTAAAATGATAATTTTCATAATTTATGGCAGGTTAATTCCGCCTTGTTATTGCCTAAGCCAGGCAGGTATGGGTTGCAACAAAATGAATGTTAACGTATTAAGCGTGCCAAGAAACGCGGGCAATTGCCCAATTCTAGACGTTTGCATCAATGGGAGCTGCATAATACTTAAGTTTGGTGCTAGGCGGGTTTAATTACACTCGCGAGTTTTGATGATGCGAGCATAGTAGAAGCCGTCGTGGCCCTCAGCTTGCGGCAGCAGCTGGCGGCCAAAAGGCCGCTTTATCCCCCAGCTGGCATTAATAGGATCGTGCACCGCGTCCTTTGTATCATTGATAAATTCACCAACAATCGCCTCGTTTTCTCGAGGGAGTATAGAACAAGTAGCGTAGAGCAATTCCCCTCCCGGTTGCAGGCTGGGCCACAGCTGCCGTATTAACTGGCCTTGCAAACGCTGCAGTTTTGTCAAGTCGCTTTCGCGTCGCAGCAGTTTAATATCTGGGTGGCGACGAATGACGCCGGTGGCAGAGCAGGGGGCATCGAGCAGTATCCTCGCAAAGGGTTTGCCGTCCCACCAGGCGTCTCTTTGCGACACGTCGGCATGTATCAGCGAGGCTTGCAGTCCGAGCCGCGCAAAATTGGCGCGAGTTTTATCGAGGCGCGCAGCGTCGATATCGACTCCCACGAGCTCGGCCAGGTGAGCCTCGGTTTCCGCCAGGTGGCTGGCTTTGCCCCCGGGGGCACAGCAGGCATCCAGCACCCGCATGCCGGGGCAAAGCGATAGCAGAGGCGCGGATAGCTGAGCGGCCTCATCTTGCACACTGAAGGCGCCCTCTCGATATCCCGGTAATTGGCTGATATCGCCGGCGTTTTCCAGGTGTAGCCCAATGGATGAGTAAGCCAGTTCGCGGCATTGGATACCGCTTTCGGCAAACAGGGCCGCCAGCTGAGCCGGCGGCATTTTTCGACGGTTAACTCGTACACTGAGCGGTGCCTGCTGATTATTGGCAGCGACTATCTGTTCCCATGAATCGGGCCAGGCCCCGCGGATCTGCCGCAACAACCAAGCCGGATGGGCGTAATCGAATTCCGCAGAGCCAGCCAGTGCTGTTTCGAGCTGATCGCGCCTGCGCAAAAAATTGCGCAACACGCCGTTGATCAATTTGGTGGACCAGGCTTTGCGCAAATTGCGCGCGGCATCCACGCTTTGGTCGATTGCCGCGTGATCGGGCACCCGCATAGAGCACAGCTGGTAAAGACCGATAATAATCAGTGCGTAAACATCGGCATCTTTCGATTTTAAGGGGCTGCGCAGCAATTGTTTGGCGAGCACATCGAGGCGGTGGTATTGCCGTAAACTGCCCAGGCAAAGTGCCGTGAAAAGTTTGCGTTCGCTGACCGGGATTTTGGCCTGGGCCTGGTCGAGCAAGTTAGCCAGCGAAGCGTGACCCGCAATAACGGGGGCTAGAGTGCTTGCGGCAATGGCGCGAATATTCATTGGCTGTTCTCGAAAATGGCTGGGATGCACACAATAGCGCGCAAATGCGGCCTACCCTGCGCTCTTGTTTGTGGTCACCGCTTGGCTTGTCTTCAGTCTGTAGTGTGTTACAGCCCACTAGGCAAAGTGTTTACCTGGCGCAAACAAGTGTGAAAAACCATTTAAAACATCGCAAAAAGGCAGGGCTTTTTTTCCCGGTAACTGCAGTTGGGTTATTTTTAAGCCGCCGTTTCCGGTGGCCACTACCAGCCCAGATTTATCCGCGGCAATAATTTCCCCCGGGCTTGGCGAAGCTTCGATGGCGATAGTTTCCGCGGTGACCAGGCGAACCCGCTGTTGTTCTAAATGACTGTAACAAATAGGAAAGGGGTTAAAGGCACGTATTTTATTGTTGAGCACCGCTGCGGGTAGCTGCCAGTCTATTTCGCCGTCTTGTTTTTGCAGTTTTTTGGCATAGGTGCTGAGCTCGTGGTTTTGCGGCTCCGGTTCTAGGCGCTGATTTTCGATAGCCTGCAGGCACTGCAACAGCGCTTGCGGGCCCAGCTCGGCGAGGCGATCGTGCAGCTGTGCCGCGGTGTCACTGGCATGTATGGGGCAGTGAAGCTTGTAGAGCATATCGCCGGTATCCAAGCCCGCATCCATTTGCATAATAGTAATACCGCTGTCGCGGTCGCCGGCTTCGATGGCACGCTCTATGGGCGCCGCGCCGCGCCAGCGTGGCAGTATGGAGGCATGGACGTTAATACAGCCGTGGCGGGGTAGCGCCAACACGGGCTCGGGTAGCAGCAGACCGTAAGCAACCACCACCATAAGGTCTGGGGCATAGCTGCGAAGTGTGGCTTGCTGGGGCGGCGCTTTTAAGCTGAGGGGTTGCTCGAGGGGGAGCTTGGCGTCGAGGGCCAGTTGTTTTACCGGGCTGATGCTGAGTTTCTTGCCGCGACCTGCCGGGCGGTCCGGCTGGGTATATACGGCTACCACCGAGTGGGCACTATCGAGCAGTGCCTGTAGGTGAATAGCCGAAAATGCCGGCGTGCCGGCAAACACAATGTTCAATAGAGGGGCTCCGTGGCGGCGTTGACCTGGCTTTAGGCCTGAGTGCGTTGAGATTTTTGTAACTTTTTGCGGATTCGATCGCGTTTAATGCTGGAGATATAGTCGACAAACAACTTGCCGCTAAGATGATCCATTTCATGTTGAATACACACCGCAAGCAGGCCTTCGGGCTCAATTTCAAAGGGCTTGCCCTCGCGGTCGAGCGCTTTTACTCTAACGCCGCGAGGGCGCGACACCTCTTCGTAAAAGCCGGGCACAGACAAGCAGCCCTCCTCGTAGTCGAATAGTGTTTGGTCGAGGGTTTCGATGCTGGGATTAATAAACACCAGCGATTCGCTTTTATCTTCGCTGATGTCGATAACGATCACTTGCTTGTGCACATTTACCTGGGTTGCTGCTAAGCCGATGCCCGGTGCGTCGTACATGGTTTCGAACATGTCGTCTACCAATTTGCGCACCGCGCCATCGACCTGAGTCACCGGCTTGGCTTTGGTGCGTAAGCGTGGATCGGGAAACTCTAAAATGGGTAACAAAGCCATGGGGTTGAAAACGTCCAGTATTTAGCTAAGTTCCAGTGATAACACAATGATCAAACAGCAGTTATACTGTTTGGAAGGCCCCTCGTACCAATGGGCAGATGTCTGGAAGCTCAGCGTTAGTTAGTTAGTTGGTTCAATCGGCTATTATAACGTTTAAGTTTTGTGAATTCCCGGTTAGTTTTTAGCCGGTGGAATATTTTGTTGTGAACGGCGACTAGAATGCCGGAATTTAAAGGGCCAGCGCTAATGATGAATAACTACCGGAGTTTATTGCTCGCCTTCGGTTTGGCTTGGTGCACTTTGATCGGTGCAGAAGAGCCCCAGCTACGTGATGATGTACCCAATAACTATACCGTTGACCGTGGCGATACCCTGTGGGATATCTCGTCTACTTTCCTCAAAAACCCCTGGATGTGGCCGGAAATTTGGCACATCAATGCGCAAATTGAAAATCCGCATCTGATTTATCCCGGCGATGTGATTCGTTTGGTCTACATGGCAGGCCAGCCCAGGCTGACGCTGGATAGTTCCGGCCGCATATACAAACTCAGCCCCGAGGCGCGAGTGCTGTCGGTGGGCGAGTCGATTCCCACCATCTCACTCGACAAAATTAATAGCTTTCTGTCGCGCAGCCGCATTGTCGATGACAAAGCGCTCCGGGAAGCGCCATATGTTCTGGCGGGCAGAGATGCTCATCTGTTGGTGGGGGCCGGCGACAAGCTTTACGCTCGAGGTACGTTCTTGGACGATGCACTCACGGTGTTCGGTATTTATCGCCGCGGCGAAACCTTTGTCGACCCCATTACTCGCGAAAAGCTCGGGGTGCAGGCGCTCGACATCGGTTCTTCCCGCCTGTTGAACATCGAAGGCGATATCGGCACCTTGGAAGCGCTGCGTACCCGCGAGGAAATTCGAGTTGGTGATAGACTGCTGCGTCAGCAGGAGCGCACCATCAATTCTACTTTTTACCCTTCCTCCCCGGATGTCGAAGTGGACGGTCTGATTTTAGCGGTTGAAGGCGGCGTGTCTCAGGTGGGCAAAATGGACGTGGTGGTATTAAATCGCGGTGTCCGGGAGGGGCTCGCGGCGGGTAACGTGCTGGCGGTTTTTAAGCGCGGTGCAACCGTTCGCGATCGTGTTTCGCAGGGCACGGTGAAGCTGCCGGACGAGCGTGCCGGCCTGTTAATGGTTTTCAGAGTGTTCGAAAAAGTCAGCTTGGGTTTGGTTTTAGAGGCGGAAAAAGGTTTGAAGGTCAACGACTTTGTCAAGCAACCTTAAAGTGGGCGCAACGGGCCGCAAGGCTCACTGTGGGCCTTGAGATGACAAGCTCAGAATTGCCTGATAGGCTAATATTTTGCTAATAACTGGTTCTTTGTAAGGGAATCAAGGATGACAGGCTGTGCTCAGCGACAAACAACAGTTACTTCTATTTCAGCGCCTTCCCGGTGTCGGCGCCGCCGTTTACTGGAAGCTGCTGGAGCGTTTTAAAAGCCTCCAAGCGGCTATTATCGCGCCGCCTAACCATTTGTTCGACTTGCTGCCCGAAGAGGCCTTACAGCAGCTCGCGGAGCTGCGCAAGCACGGCGAAAGCAGCGCGATTTTTCAGCAAATACGGCAAGATATCGCCTATGCAGAAGTCCACAGTATCCATATTTTGGATAACAGCGACACCCTCTACCCCGAACTGTTGCGTCAAATTAAGCGTCCGCCGCCGCTGCTGTTTGTAGCGGGAGACCCCCTGGCGCTGAGTTTGCCGCAAATCGCGGTGGTGGGCAGCCGCAGCCCCACGCCGCCCGGGCGCAAAACCGCCTTTGAGTTTTCTGCAACCCTCGCCGCCTCGGGCTTCACTGTCACCAGCGGTCTCGCCCTGGGCGTGGATGCCAGTGCCCACCAAGGTGCGCTGAGTGTTGGCGGTCGCACCATTGCCGTGTTGGGCTCGGGCATCGATCAAATCTACCCCTATCGCAACCAGTCTCTGGCACAGGAAATCATCACTAAAGGCGGTGCTCTGGTCTCGGAATTTCCCCTTGGCACATCGGCCCTACCGGCAAACTTTCCGCAGCGCAATCGCATTATCAGCGGTTTAAGTTGCGGCACTCTGGTGGTGGAAGCAGCCTTAAAAAGCGGTTCGCTTATCACAGCGCGCTACGCTTTGCAGCAGAGCCGAGAGGTGTTTGCGATCCCCGGCTCGATTCACAGCCCGGTATCGAAGGGCTGCCATGACCTTATAAAAAATGGTGCTAAATTGGTGGAAACTGCCCGGGATGTGGTGGAAGAGTTAAGCAGTATGTTGGAGTTACATTGGCAACAAACTTCGCTGCCGCTCAGTGAGCAGGTGCCGCTGAGCTCCGCTGCGGAGCCCGGCGGCAGCGACATTAACACCACAGAAAACGAACGCCTGATATTGGACTGCCTCGGCTATGACCCCACCTCCATCGACGAGGTGGCACAATGCAGTAAATTGCCAGTGGGCGAGGTGATGGCCAATTTGATGACTCTCGAATTAAAAGGCCGCGTTGCCAACAGCGGCAACGGCTATGTTTTGGCGACATAACCGTTGCCGCTGGTGTCCCTGCACTCAGCTCGGGCCGCTTGGCAGCTTTGCAAGGCTCCCGGGTTTGGTCGTGAGCACACAGCCGCTTTCGAACTTGCGCGACAAGGGATTATCCTAAATTAAGCAGTTGGATCTACTGCGGACGCCCAATGAACTGAAATTAAAGCGTTTTTTCAATTTTGCGGCTGCACCCGTAGAGTGACTGCGAATTTGCCGCAAAAGTTAAAAAATTCACTCTAATTTCAGCCCCTTGAACGCCCTCGCTACGATCCAAGTGATTTATTTAGGATTATCCTAAACTAATCAGTTGGATCTACT
>JAHQVY010000315.1 GCA_019634095.1 Cellvibrionaceae bacterium | reverse complement strand
ATTGCTCCTGCATTACCCTAATAAGCTACATCCTTGTAGCGATGCGTTGCCCTAATACCTCACATCCCTGTGAGTACCGCCTTGCCAAGAACCTTAATTGGCGCACTCCTAACACCTAAATCTCAAACGCTTTGGGTATAGTAAAGCGCGGAAGTCTTTATTCGGTTTGTTGGTGCCAGTTATATTGGCTCCTCGCTGCGATTTTCTAACACTTTGTTGGCGTCTAATTTAAATCGCTGCAATAAGTTCTTGCGAGTGGGCAGCTCGGTTGTGAAGCGTTTGCTTGCCCGCTATTAATTTTGTTGCGGATTGAATTGGTCTTGTGCTAACACGCTTAAGCTGTATCGCTTTGCCTATTTTATGAGGAACACTGCGTTTAACCTGACTGTTTGCTCACTTTATTAGTTTTATTTGCGTTGATAGTTCGAGTGGCTTGCCGGATATGGCTCTTCGCTCTAGCATTGATATCTTAGTGTGGTTGGATACAAGAATACAATAGTTTTTGGGTAAACGTGCTGCTCACTAAACCTGGGTAGCGGCTTTCCATCCCCTTTTCCCAGTTTTCCTCTTTGAATTGTATCAAAGGCGCTATCTACAGGGTACCGGCTATAGGCCGGCCGATATAGCGTATCGCATGCGACATTAAAGATATTACGTCAATCTTCTTAGCGTTTTACCGAAGTTCTTAACCAGCCTCGAAAGCCTACAATTAAAAAAACCTATCTCAGGTTGGGAGTTTATCCGAATGAGATGCTGTCTTTTTTCCCGCTGCTTAAGGTGAAATAGGCGGAATGTTTTTTCCCATTGAATAATTCTAAATTAATCAGTTGGACCGTAGCGAGGGCGTTCAAGGGGCTGAATTTAGCGTGAATTTTTTAACTGCTGCAGAATAGTCGTAGCCACTCTAGGTGTTATCTACAGGGATGTAGTGTATTTCCGTAAGTTTGCCAGGAGCAAATTTGGTGAATCCACAAAATTGAAAAAACGCTCTAATTTCATTTCATTGGCTGTCCGCAGGAGATTCAAATGATTGATTTAGGGTAATAATTGAGATTGGTCTGAGAGCTTAGTAGGTAATTTTAAGTAGCGACTTAAGAAATTTCCTGGAGGACACCTTTAGCGATGGCACCCTCTGGCTGCTCAAGCAATAGTCCAAGTAAAACTGCAGGTTAAAGCACTGGCTGTCTATGTATTCTCGCCACCAGTATTCGCCGAGAAGTACGGGTTTCTCCCATGGTTTTGCTCCAGCATAGTGAATGATACTTATTGCAGGTAGCTCGCTGGACGATTGAATATTTCCTTTGCTTATTTTTGAATGCTTGAGTAAGTGTTTTCTGAGTTTTGATGGCGTGTAGTTAAATTCGGCGGGAAGATTGCTGAGTATCTTTGATGAAAAGACTTGGTTAATAATATCTTGATCTTGAAATTTGTAATTTGCTGTTGCAGCCAATTTACAAGCTTTTTCTATTGCGGGCTTTTCAATGGCTTGGTTATTAATAAGCAGCACGCCTGAATTAATATAGTTCCGACCCCAGCCTTGCTTGTTTGAATATTTTTGCCGATCTTTGGGCGACTTTACGCCTGCAAAACAATGGTTTTCTATATTCCATTTATAGAGCGGGGTGAGATCATTTTTAAATATAATGTCGACATCGCAATAAATGATTTTATCGTAATTGCCAAGTAGCTGTGGTATCCACAGTCTTAAGTATGCGGTGCTGGTTATTCTTCTTGTCTCATAACCTTTCGAGAAATATTGTCTGCAATCTATAAAATCTAGAGAGTAATTTGAGTAATGATCAAAAATACCTTTCAAGTAATTTTGATTATTTTTGGATAGGTTAATAAAGAGGATTTTTATTTCATAAAAGGTGGTTTTGGCAGCATTGCGTAGTAGAGAGCTGAGGCAAATTGCCGCTGGCGTTACCAGATTATTATCAAATGCAAAGCAGATGGGAATGGAATTCATCGCGATCTGGCGGCAGTGTTTTTTAGTTGGGAAAACATTCGTTTCTGGGTGGCAGAAGAAGTGGAATATGTTTTGGCAATCACTTCGATACTGAACGCTTGAATGCCACTTGTCAAACGATAGTGAAAAAAATGCGAGCCAGCGCCAATCGTAAATTCATAAATTAATTTCATTAAATTTTAAATTTACGATATGGGCATACTGAAGGCAGATTTAGAAAACATGTTCGCTGTTTCCAACGTCTATACACCGTAGCGTTTGAAATTTAGGCCTCATGAGCATGCCCATTGTTGGTGTTGCTCCGCTTTAAATAGAATGGCTATTCTGCTGCTCTAATACCCCACATCCCTGTGAGTACCGCCGTACCAAGAGCAAAAATTGACGCGCTGCTAACACCTAAATCTCAAACGCTTTGGGTATATTTAAGGCGGAAAACGGATCGGAGGGCAAAAGGGGCGGGCTAATAATACCTAAAACTCAATTGCTATGGGTATACAGTATTCTTGTTTAGTAGCAGCTTGGGCTGCGCGGGCACTGCGAACCTCTGGAGCAAATTAGGCGAGCATCGTTGCCGATACCGCGTTCTAGCCAATTAATATTGAGTATTTTTGCAAGCGTGAGAATTTCTTTTGCTATGCCTTTAGGTATGGCAGCTGAACCCTTTCCTTTAACGCAGGCTTGCTTTAAATCTTGTGATATTTCTGCTGCGCGACCACTTTGTGTATCTAAGGCGGGGTTTAAATCGACGCCGCTACACAGCACGTGATTGTTACCGGCAATATCTTTCACATTAATCGACTCGCAACAATAGATGCGCGGTTCATTATCAACATGCAAAATCGAAATTTGAGCTGAGCTATGTTCTTTCATGCTATTCAGCATTCTAAACACTGCCCAATGCTGACAAGGGTCTTCAACCATGCGCATATTGCCCCAAGGCAGTGGAATTCCATTGCCGCGATAGACCGCTTTTAATTTTCCCGGTGAATAGGCGTCAAAGTAATGCCAGTAGGGGTAGGGTGAAACTGCGGTCATACGGCGCATGCCGGTAGAAATCGAAACATCGACCTGATGGCCCAAATTAACTTCATAACCGTGGCGATCCAGCAGTTGACGAAAAGGTACTTTCGGGCAGAGCAGGGCACCGGCGAAGAAGCGGCTCTCGAAATCGCGCCAGGCATGAAGAATATCTTGCGAATCTACCGCTGACGAGTACTGCTTGCCATAAGCTTCTGTGGCACTGTGACCGGCAATTAGCACGCTTCTCAAGCCCTCTCTGTTGTGCAGTACACAGTGACCCACATGTACCGCTAAATCGTATTTCAAACGGCGCTGATGCACTTGCAATATCTTGTTCAAATAGATGGTATTGGGGGGATCAAAAAAAGAACTGACAATAGCGCCTTCCAGCTCAACGAAATCGGCTTGCAGCAAATCTGGAATTTTGTCAAACCACTGTATTTTCAACTTCAGGGATTTAACGATATCGAGAATGTCGTCGATGGATAACGGCATTTTTTTCGCGCCAACTTCTTCAGCCGCGCGCTCTAAATCTGGAAAATGATTTTGGTGATGCTCTTGGTAGGCGCGAATGAGTAGTTGCGCAAATTGGCGTCCACTGGTTCCGGTTTGCGACAACATTTCGGGAATCGCTATTTGCAAAATATCTTTAGAAAATAAAAAGCTCGGTTCTAGGGCGATACCGTTAATACCGCCGCGGCGCCCTTTTTCGGGGGTAATGGCATCTTCTTCCGGCATATCGTCTAAAAACCATTCGGGCTTCTTTTGGAAAACTTGAGCAATCACGTCGAGCATTTCCTCGCTGGGAACGCGCTTGCCGCGTTCAATCATCGACAGGTAAGAAACGGAGGGGGCCGCATCGGCGTTGATTTTTATACAGCGTGTCGATAAGTCTTCCATTGTAAGGTGGTTCCTCTTGCGCAGGTTTCTCACCTTGGTGCCCAAAAAATGGGCTTTCCTCATCAAGCTTCTATTTGCTTTCATTTTGTAAAATTTACATTGTGTAATTTTAATTGTGAATTTTTCTTTAAAAATATAATAGCATGGTTTGAGTGAATGCCAACCAAGCTGTTTTATAACCTAGAGGTCATTGCAATGAATATGCCGCAGGAACAACACAATATGATACACCGGGCTTTTTATGACTTTATCAACGATGAAGTGTTGCCTCTCACCAAGTTGGATACCAAGCAGTTTTGGCAAAACGTGGCTGAATTGGTAGAGGAGCTAGGCCCTTTGAACAGTCAGCTGCTCCTCGAGCGGCAGCGTCTGCAGTCGCAGATAGACGAGTGGCTCAAGCGCAACAAAGATAGCTTTGATGCGGCTGCCTATCAGAAATTTTTAAGAGATATCAATTACTTAGTTGATGAGGGTGAGGACTTTTGCATCGCCACCGAAAACGTGGATGAAGAGATAGCTCATGTGGCGGGCCCGCAATTAGTCGTGCCATTAAAAAACGCCCGCTTTGCCTTAAACGCCGCGAATGCGCGCTGGGGCAGCTTGTACGACGCCCTTTATGGCAGCGATCTTATTCCGCAAAGCGATGGCCTGGAAATCGCTGAGGCTTACAACCCACTGCGGGGTGCCAAGGTGGTCGAATTGGCGAAAAATTTTCTCGATGACCGCTTTCCTCTAAGCGAGGGCTCGCATAAAGACGTCAGTTCATATGTTGTTTACTTTCAGCACCTACTAGCTATTTTTCCTAACGGCGATACTTGCGGTTTGCAAAATCCGGGTCAGTTTGTCGCGTTAAGCGGTTCTAAAACCGCACCCGAATCGGTACTGCTGCAAAATAATGGTCTGCATGTCGAAATTTGCCTCGATCGCAGTGGCAATATTGGTTCAACAGATCGCGCGGGTATCCAAGATATTGTGCTAGAAGCGGCGCTCAGCACCATTGTCGATTGCGAAGATTCGGTCAGTGCGGTGGACGGCGACGATAAAATAGAAGTCTATCGAAATTGGTTGGGACTGATTCGGGGCGACTTAACGGCAGAATTTAAAAAAGGCAAGCAAACGCTGGTGCGTCGCCTGAATGTCGACAGACATTTCACTGGCAAAAATGGCAATGGCTACGACTTGCCGGGGCGTTCCCTGTTATTGATTCGCAATGTCGGTCATTTGATGTGCACAGATTTAATTAAAGATGCTGAGGGTCATGGTGCACCAGAAGGCATTGTCGACGCCGTGGTGAGTGCTTTGATCGGATCGCTCGATTTGGAGCATGATCGGCAAAGCCCGGTTCGCAATAGTCGCAGCGGTAGCATCTATATTGTTAAACCTAAAATGCATGGACCGAAAGAGGTGGCCTTCGCCTGTCATTTATTCTCTCGTGTTGAAGAGCTGGTAAATCTGCCGCGCAATACTTTAAAGATCGGCATTATGGATGAAGAGCGACGCACCACCTTGAATTTAAAAGCCTGTATCCGCGAGGCGAAAGAGCGAGTATTTTTTATTAATACGGGATTTTTGGATCGCACCGGCGATGAGATCCACACCAGCATGGAAGCGGGTCCCTTTTTGCCAAAGCAGCAACTTAAATCTCAGGCTTGGATTAAAGCTTATGAAAATTGGAATGTCGATGTTGGTTTAGCCTGTGGCTTACAAAATCGCGCGCAGATTGGTAAAGGGATGTGGGCCATGCCCGATGAAATGAATCGGATGATGCAGGAAAAAATTGCTCATCCCCTATCGGGGGCAAATACTGCCTGGGTACCCTCGCCGACAGCGGCGACCTTGCATGCAATGCATTATCATCAAGTGGATGTGTTCACCGAACAAAACAAGATTAAGCACAGGCAGCCTGCCAAGCTAGACGACATTCTTACTATTGCGACTATTAAGGATGGCAGTGAATTATCAACACAAGATGTTGAGAGGGAACTCGAAAACAATATCCAGGGCATTTTAGGTTATGTGGTTCGCTGGGTGGATCAGGGAATTGGCTGTTCAAAGGTGCCCGATATTCATCAAGTAGGCCTAATGGAAGATAGAGCCACACTGCGAATATCCAGCCAACATTTGGCAAACTGGCTACATCATGGCGTTTGCAGCAAAGCGCAATTACTCGCAACCTTAGAGCGTATGGCCGCGGTTGTCGATGAGCAAAATAAACACGCGGAAGGTTATCGTCCGATGTGCGGAAATCTAGACAATAGTTTTGCCTATAAAGCGGCGAAAGCACTGATTTTTGATGGGCGCGAGCAGCCCAACGGCTACACCGAACCACTGCTTCATTATTACCGAATACAGGCAAAAAATGACTTGTTTAACTCTTAAGATCAACTGAAATACTAGGAAATATCATGCGTACATTTAAAAGTGAAGTTTTCGCCGCTGCCGATGCCATTGGTAAACAAGGTGATACATGGTCAGCCATTAACCCCGAATTTGTGGCTCGAATGCGACTGCAAAACCGTTTTAAAACGGGTTTGGATATTGCAAAATACACGGCGAAAATAATGCGTCGAGATATGGAAAGTTACGATAATAATCCAGAAAACTACACGCAGTCTTTAGGCTGTTGGCATGGATTTATCGGTCAACAAAAAATGATTTCTATCAAAAAGCACTTCGGCAATGTCAAGGGTCGCTACCTTTACCTTTCCGGTTGGATGGTTGCGGCCATGCGTTCTGAATTTGGCCCTTTGCCAGATCAATCCATGCATGAAAAAACGGCCGTGCCGATGCTAATAGAAGAGTTGTACACTTTTTTAAAGCAGGCCGATGCCAGAGAGTTAAATCATTTGTTTCAGGAATTTGATCAAGCTACTGAAAGTGGTGACAGTGTTAAGGCCCAGGGTATGCAAAACAAAATCGATCAATTCGATACGCATATTGTGCCAATTATTGCCGATATCGACGCCGGTTTTGGCAATGAGGAAGCCACTTACCTGTTGGCAAAGAAAATGATTGAGGCGGGTGCTTGTTGTATTCAAATTGAAAATCAAGTATCGGATGCAAAACAGTGTGGTCATCAAGACGGCAAGGTGACCGTGCCCCATGAAGATTTTCTTTCAAAAATTCGCGCGGTTCGCTATGCCTTTATGGAGCTTGGCGTAGAAGATGGCGTGATCGTCGCCAGAACCGATTCCCTGGGTGCTGGGCTCACCCAAAAAATACCGGTGTCTGCCACTACGGGCGATCTTGCCGACCAGTACAATGCTTTTCTCGATGGAGAAACAGTTAGCTCAATCGAAGATGTGAAAGCGGGCGAAATGCTTTTAAAGCAAGGCAAGCGACTTTTTAAACCCACCCGCTTGCCGAATGGCTTATTTCGCTTTAAAGCCAATACCGGCGAAGACCGGGTGGTTCTAGACTGTATCAACTCTTTGCAAAACGGTGCGGATCTACTGTGGATTGAGACTGAAAAACCGCATGTCGGGCAGATTGCGGGCATGGTAAATCGAATTCGAAGCGTTGTGCCCAAGGCAAAACTGGTTTACAACAATAGCCCATCATTTAACTGGACGCTTAATTTCCGTCAACAAGTGTTTGACGACTGGCAGAAAGAGCAGCGCGATACCAGTGAATACCAGAGAGCATCGCTAATGAACCAAACTTACGACGATTCGGCCTTAGCGAAAGAAGCCGATCGCCGTATTCAAAACTTCCAGGCAGAAGCTTCGCGACAGGCGGGTGTTTTTCATCATCTTATTACCTTGCCCACTTATCATACCGCCTCGCTGTCTACGGATAATCTTGCCAAGGGTTATTATGGCGGTGAAGGTATGCTCGCCTACGTCAAAGGGGTACAGCGACAAGAAATTCGGCAGAGTCTAGCCTGTGTAAAACATCAAGATATGGCCGGCTCGAATATTGGCGATGACCACAAAGAGTATTTTTCCGGTGACCAAGCGCTGAAAGCGTCGGGCAGTGACAACACTATGAACCAATTTTCTTAGCAATGTAAAAAGCGTCGATTTTTGTAAGCTGCTTTTTTTACCGCGCCTAGCCCATGGGGTTAGGCGCTTTTTTTTTGTGGGGTATAGTTTTCAAACGGTAGAAAAACGCCCAGGGGTTTAGCCGTTTAATAGTTCCACAGTCTGTGTCGGCCCGCTCGCCCAAATCATTCACCTGTTTCTCGCCAGTTTCTGAATAAAAACCGATATTTCAGCTGAGGTTGTTTCTGTCTTGTTCATGGCGCGAAGCTGTGAATATGCGCTTCAGCGGGTTCAGGGGTTGTAATAAGTGGCGGCGCCGGGCCCCACTGGCATGCCCAGTACAAATACCCAAAGGTAAAATAGCAGGGTCCAGCCAAGCATAAAAAAGAGGGTGTAGGGCAGCATCATCGCGATTAAGGTCCCCATTCCCAGGTTGCGGCGATAGCGTTCCGCCACCGCTAAAATTAGACCAAAATAACTCATCATGGGAGTGATGATGTTGGTGACGGAATCGCCGATTCGGTAGGCTGCTTGAATGGTTTCAGGGGCAAAACCCACCAGCATTAACATGGGAACAAAAATTGGCGCAGTCACAGCCCACTGTGCGGAAGCGCTACCGATACTCAGGTTGATGATTGCGCACATTAAAATAAAGAACACAAATACTTCCGGGCCGTCTAAGCCCAGGGCTTGCAAGCCGGCAGCGCCCTTTACCGCCATCACGGTTCCCAGGTTGGTCCACTTAAAAAAAGCCACAAATTGTGCGGCAAAAAACACCAGGACGATGTACAAACTCATCGAGCGCATGCTTTTTGACATGGCATCAATAACATCGCGATCGTTTTTCATGGTGCCGGCAACTCGGCCATAGGCAAAACCCGGCAGGGCGAAGGTGATAAAAATCATCGCCACAATACCCTTTAAAAAGGGTGAACCGGCCACCGCGCCGGTTTCTGGGTGGCGCAGGATACCATTGCTGGGTACTACAGTAGCGGCCAGCAGCAGAGCTAAAAATAGGAAAGTAAGCCCGGCGGCTTTTAAGCCGCTGCGTTCTTTTGCGCTTAGGGGTTCTATGCTTGGGGAGCCTAAATCGTGGGCTGCTCGGCTGGGATCGAAGGTGCCCAAGCGTGGCTCAACGAATTTTTCGGTAACAAAGGCCCCGAGCCCGGCAATTAAGAAGGTACTGATAAACATAAAGTACCAATTGACTTCGGGGCCCACGCTGTATTCCGGGTCGATTAAGTGCGCTGCCGCTTCGGTGATACCCGATAGTAGCGGATCGACTGTGCCCAGCAATAAATTGGCACTGTAACCGGCCGATACTCCGGCAAAGGCCGCTGCCAAGCCCGCAAGTGGGTGGCGTCCCAGAGAATGAAAGATAATTGCCGATAAGGGTATTAATACTACATAACCCAGTTCGGATGCGGTATTGGAAATAATACCCGCAAACACCACCAGCACGGTGACGGTGCGCCGAGAGGCATTGACCACCAGGGCCCTCATCAAGGCGGAAAGGAGCCCTGAATGCTCCGCCACCGCCACCCCGAGCAAGGCCACCAAAACAGTGCCGAGAGGGGCGAAACCGGTGAAATTGGTGACTAAGCCCGTAACAATACGTTGCAAACCCGCGGCGTTAACCAAAGAGATAACCTCAATCATGCCGTCCGCTTCGCGCCCCTTTGACCCCTCAGGGCGAGGGTCTGCGACGGCTACTTCTAGCCAGCCGAGCAAGCCACTGAGCAAATAAATAAATAGTGTAAATAGAGCAAACAAAGTGATGGGGTTGGGTAATAAGTTCCCCAACCATTCCACGGCCGATAAAAAACGAGCAAACCCTTTGCTGGGTGGGGTTTCGGTTTGGTTAGCGCTAGTCAACAGAAATCTCCGATTTTACGTATGCTTTGACTTGGGGTTTAAAAAAGTAGGGCCCAAATTGAGAGGGGTATACAGAGCGTGGGCTGTCCTTTTAAATCGAATGCCCTAGCTGTAACGAGCAAGTAGAGCAGTGCATCAATCGAGGCCCCACCTTGCTTATGGAGCTCGCTAAGTATAAGCCGTCGAAGCAAAAACGCACGTACTTGAGTTCGCCGGTTTACGCTACTATTGGCTGGAAGCGTCGCGCGAGCGGCGAGGTGTCTGAAAGGCAAAAGAAGCAGATAGACTCCCCTGTAACCTGCCCCTTTAACCTAAATAAATCAGTTGAATGCTAGCGAGGGCTTCTAAGGTATTGAAGTGAGAGGGCGTGTTGCGCTTTTTGGGCAACTTCGATATTGAATCCAAGTGGCCGCCTTACGAGTCCAGCCACAAAAATGAAAAAATGCATGGATTTCTGTGCATTCTGCGTCCGCAGTACATTTAACGGATTTAGTTGGGTTTAAGCTCATTACCCGTATCTTTGCGGGTCACGGTTTGTAAGCAGGGGGATTCTTGCCGTCTTTTGGAATAGTGCTTCGTGACTTGCTCAAGAGTCTCCAGAGCGCGGCGCCGGTTCGGCTGCTGCGTAGCATGGGCTGTGGCAGCTGTTTTATGACTTTAGATTTATGACTTCACAGTTATAAAGGCTTAGCTCAGGGATAAAGCTTAATCAGGCGTTTATCCTATTTGGAGTGTAGGTGAAATATTTGCGTCAATGAAATTGAATTATAGCGTGATGCTTGATGTCCAAAGGCCAGTTTTAATATGAAATCGATAGGCAAAGGGCGTGATATGCCCCTGGCGTTTGCAATTTAAGTGTTAGAAGTGGGTCATTAAGGTTCTGAGCAAAGCGGTACTCGCAGGGGCGCAATATGTTAGGGCAGCCGAATAGCCGCGCTACTTCACTGAGTGGAGCGAGCGTGCTAGGAAACTGAAGCAGCTTCTAATGAGCCCTAAGTCGCAATCGCTGTGGGTTTATTGTCACATTATCGCCACCGCTTTAAGGTGTGGATAAGCTTGGAGGGCTTTGATAAATACGTAACTATCTGCGGGGGCCTATCGCCTACTATTCACATTTATACTGTTAATCACATTATGCTTGCCATTTTTTCACCGAAACTAATTGATAAATATTCCGCTGATTCGCTGCTTGCCCACTTTCAATGGTTTCTGCAAAATTTTGATGGTGAATATTTTTATCGTTATACCGACCTAGTCTACCCTACTAGGGCGTCCTTCCCCGATCAAGCGAGTAAAGAACTCGATATGGCTAAGAGCCTGTGCTCGCGAATCATGAAATATTCGGGTTTGTCTCATTTGCCAATCAAGCTGGTACCGCCGCAAGAGTTAATACACGAAATGCCCCCTGTGCTAAACATTGATGTTGCCAAGCGCGGCAGTCTGCAGTTTTCACAGTCTCGTGCGGCGGTGTCAACACACCAGCATTTGGAGATATCTTACAGCGGCGCGATGATGAAAAAGCCGATGGATTTAGTGGCCACCATGAGCAAACACATTGCACAACATTATTTGTTTCAGTCCCAATTAATCCCCCCGCTCGGTATGGAAAGTTTTGACGCGACCTCCGAGTTGCTGGCTGTGTTTATGGGCTTTGGTATTATGATTGCCAATAGCGCTTATACATTTCGCGGCAGTTGCGCCCGCTGTTACGATCCGCGAGCAAATCGCAATGCTGCATTGTCT
>JAHQVY010000314.1 GCA_019634095.1 Cellvibrionaceae bacterium | reverse complement strand
ATCACGACCCACCAAACAAGGCAACACATGCTCTTCCAGGTAAGCCGCTACCGCCAATTCGCGCCCATTCAGGGTGGCATCTCCAATACCGTAGTGGCCTGATTCCGTTTCTATTTTCAAAGTTACAAAATTTCTGCCTGGTGAGCATATAATAACTTTCGCCGAAATTATTTTTGACATAGCACTCTCCAGTTAACGTTGGCGTAACCAGCGGGGAAATTAATGTATGTGGCCGATTTCTCGTGGTATAGAACTCAAGTCAGAATTTTATTGATCAATGCGATAGACACTGCAGTTAAGAGCGATTCCAACCTAACAGCAACAACACAATAAATTCATTCTCTACGGCGGGGCCACGTGCTGAGGCGAGGGTTTTACTGAATCGGCACAGCTTGCGAAAAAACATTGCCACACCGAAAGCGCACTAAATCCCCATCCGCTACCACTATTTGAATTTGACCTCCAGCAATCAAGCCCGGTACTTAACAACCTTGTATACTAGCATACTTTTTTCCATAAGCAGGCCCTGCTGCAACCAAATGAATGATAGTGAAAGATTTTGCGAATCTTTTGGGATGCAGACGAATCGCAAATTCGCCTGCACCGTTGAGTCAACATTTCTCGAAACACCCGTAACGTCTGAGCTTCTAGTGCTAGGAGTACGTTAATTAAGCCTATTTACTAGGTATGACAACTCTTCCATTCAGCCCATTCGATGTTGAGGCACAGCAACGCCGCCAAGGGCCTTATGGAGTTGCTAAGAGCCCAAAGCTCCAACATTACGGGGAAACGGCCGAGTAAACCCAGCTTCCCACAACAATTGCATGGACTTTTAAGGAGTAAATATCTTTATGAAAAAAATCAAGATTCAGCCACTGCTAGTATCGCTGCTAAGCTGTCAAGCCGCACTCGCTGAAATACAGCTGCCTAAACTACTCAGCGAGGGCGCCATCTTGCAAAGAAATCAACCGGTAAAGCTGTGGGGGAAATCTGATACAACTGAAGAAGTGAAAATTCTGCTAAACCAACAAGTGATCGCCACCACCTTGGCCAGTAACGGCAGTTGGCAATACAGAATGAAAGCGCAAACGGCAGGAGGTCCACACTGCTTAACTTTCGAGGCCTCAAACAAGTTAGAAATATGCAATATCTATTTTGGCGATCTTTGGTTAGCTTCAGGGCAGTCCAATATGGACTTAACAGTGTCGCGAATAAAGTATTATTTTCCAGGAGAGTTTTCAAAAATCAACTTCCCGCAAATTCGTCAGTTTAGCGTATCGAAGGGCCAGAGCTTCGACGGTCCGATGGATGAAATTAACGGCGGTAGCTGGATGCCAGCTCAGCCCTCCTATATAGACGAGTTTTCCGCAGTCGCCTATTTTTTTGCCAAGAACATTCATAGGCTTGAAAACGTTCCAGTAGGCATTGTAAAAAATGCTGTGGGTGGGAGTAAGGCGCAAGGATGGATTAGCAATGAAGCGTTGAGAAATTTTCCAGATGATTACAAACAGGCAGAATTATTAGCAGATGACAAGTACTTACAAGATATAAAAAAAGCTGACGAGAAAAAGATTAAAGATTGGTATCGAGACTTAAATAAAAGAGACGCAGGCCTAGACAAAAAACGTACCATATTGGGAAAAACTAGCCAACTATGGTACGAGCCACTATTGGATGATAGCGACTGGCAAGAAATTAGCCTCCCGCAGCTATGGGAAAACAACGAACTCAGTAGTTTCAAAGGCATTATATGGTTGAGAAAAACCATACGCTTGTCTAGCAGCGCCATTGGCCAAGCAGCGATTCTCAGACTCGGCAATATCGTCGATGCAGACACTGTTTATATAAACGGCAAAAGGGTGGGTTCAACAAGCTATAAGTACCCGCCTCGCCGTTACCTCGTCGATTCCAGCATCCTACAAGAAGGCGACAATGTTATTACGGTGCGCCTGCAGGTTAATTCAGGAAACGGCGGTTTTGTTCCGGAAAAACCTTATTGGTTACAAATCCGCAAAAACCGTATTAAATTAAGCGGCGAGTGGAAATACAAAATTGGCGCCTATACTGAACCTATGCCAGAGAAAAAATTCTTAGAGCACCTCGCACCAACGGGGTATTACAATGCCATGCAAGCTCCTCTAAAAAATTTGAAGTTTAAAGGCGTGTTATGGTATCAGGGAGAATCAAATGTCGGCTCGCCAGATAGTTACGCAAACCTTATGGGAGTGCTTATTAATAATTGGCGAGAGCTGTTTAATCAACCGAATTTGCCATTTTTAAATGTACAGTTAGCTAACTTTCTTGAACCCAGTACCAGGCCCCAGGAAAGTCAATGGGCAGAAATTCGCCAAGCACAACTTGAAACCTTAAATATCCCGAGCACAGCACTTATTGTTACTATTGATGTTGGCGAATGGAACGATATCCACCCTATAGACAAACGTACTGTGGGTAACCGATTAGCCCTCGCGGCGCAAAACTTAGTTTACAACAAGCTGGACGTGATTCATTCCGGGCCAATTTTTAAATGCTACCAGCGCGATGAAAATACCATTACACTGCACTTTAATCACGTCGGAGAAGGGCTTATGGCGGGTGAGCAAGGCCAAGTGAACCATATTGCAATAAAAGCCGGTGATAGTGAATACCACTGGCAAGTCGGTCAATTGACACAAAACAATACCGTAGAGATTAGCAATGTGGATAACAGCGGCCCCCTTTCTATCCGCTATGGCTGGGCAGACAACCCCGAGACAGCGAATCTATACAATACCGAAGGCTTACCGGCTTCGCCGTTTCAGTCTTCTGAGGAGTGCAACTAATTTATCACCTATTTTTATCTCCATCAAAACAAGCACTTAACACCAAGAAGAAACTTAGTAAAGGCATTCTACGGTTGCAATCTAAGGATACCTAAAACACGCTTTAAGCTATGCATAGAATTTCGATCTACGGTTCTATGCTATTTTTCGGAATTCACCGGGGGTGAATTCCGAAAAATAGCCATAAACCTAAATTAATCAGTTGGATCGTAGCAACAATTTCCACCTCAAAATAAAATTACATTTCAGACGGCTTCACTACCGCTATTGCGGCGCTAGAAATACCGCTGTCAGTCAAATAACGAAGCGGTTCTGGGTCGAAAACCTATGCGAGCCTAGTGTTTACTCAAGAAGGATTTTATTAACGCCAACAAGACACCAAAAGCACCAAAAAATTGAATCGCAACACCAAATCATGAAGCTTCAGCTGCTTGGTATAGTAGACCAGCGATGATTTTGCTGCCTTTTTAACGTCACAAAGGCTGTTCTATTTTCCAGAGCTTTACCGCCAAGCGCCAAGTTACGCTGTTAAGGTGTGAACAATTTGATGCTATTATGACGGGGTGCATTGTTATACCAGCTCACCAAACGACTCTCCCCATGTTTTGGCAATCCAGATTAAAAACCAGGCTTTGGCCGCTCAAAATCGTATTTATCCAGAAAAATGGTTTGTAACTACTTACTTTTGAACCGTCTCGCGAAGCGGTAATACCCCAATCATACATTTATTTCTGCATCACAAAACTTTCTGTTTGGCTGCCATTATTAAAATGTAGAACCCATCGTTTCCCGACCTACCTTTCGCTCCACACACCTTTTTGTAAGCGCGCGATCGCATTATCCCCGGTTGCGGTGTAACTCACTGGCTTGGCATAGGCGCCTTAAAGCGCACTTATCGATAGCCCTGCAAACTTGTAGGCTTGCGTTTTTCAGTCAGGGTTGTATCGGCTCCTCCAATGACTTCTTCTCTAACTCCCACCTTCCTAAGCAAGTGCTTGCAGCACAAGCTAACTTATCAACGACTTAACACAAAGACCTGTTGCATAGCGGGAAGCTTTATTTTTGCTGTTTAGGCTCACTCGCTATGGATTTTTGGATATTGATTTTATTGTCATTAAAGGTATTAGGCGCCAGCATTAAATAAAAAAATAAGTAACCACTGCCCTGCCATAAAGCAAAATTGAGAGCTCACCTATGTGAAAATACGCAGCAATTTTGCAGAAATATTTAGCAACCTAATAAAAACCCAACATTAGAAATACTTAACCATTAAACGGTTACATCAAAAACTAATGTAGCCTATTTACTAAAAATAATTGTTTTAAAAACTAAAATAATTACTATTGGATATTTACACTATTATCCATATTCCAAAAAAAACAGGATCGGATTTTATTGTGTTTTTTTGAGGTAATTCCGGTTTGACAAATTGCGCATAGCAAAGGGCCTTGCTATGGTGCCCTCACCGCTAGGTAGCGGATTCCGGGAAAAAAAAAAGTAATTTGAGTTTCGCTTGGGGTGAATCAACAAGTCATTAGCAACCGAATTTGCAGCATGGTAAAGCAAAAGCTAATGCAATAAATAAATGCAAAATATGGAACTGACAACAAAATATTTCACTTGTTTTGGGATCAGCGGATTTCGATGACCTCGTGTTAACTATCGTTTGCATTCAATCACCTACTTAATTTTATTTCCTATTAACTTCGCATATATCAGTTTAAGAACTCGAAATAAATTCGGCCGAATATGGTTAGATAGTAAGCCGTTTTTATTGCTTGCCCATACTTCCGATTAAGAATATCACGGTGATAATGCCCATGAACAAGCCTGTAATCTACCCCCGTCTGTTGGCCATGGCGATAGCCCTAGCCACTACCGCCAATGCTCAAGAGGAAACTGAAGAGGAAAATCTAGAAGACAAATTCGATGAAATTGTAATTATAACCGGTGTAAAGGCTGCTGATCAGAATGCGCGAAACATGGAGCGGGAAAAAGATAATTTTAGCTCCGTTATCGCCGCGGATGATTTGGGTAACTTCGTTGACCAGAACATAGCCGAGTCCCTGCGCCGCCTGCCAGGCGTCGGCCTGCAACGCACGGAAGGGGAGGGGAAATTCGTTACCGTACGCGGTTTAGGGCCAGGTTTCGTCACGGTGAATATTAACGGGTCTGAATCCGCGACTGCGGACAATGATGGCCGCGGTTTCGCGCTGGATTTGGTATCCAACGATATGATCGGTTCTATTGAAGTACACAAAACCCTAACGCCCGATATGAACCTAAATTCCATCGGCGGCTCGGTAAATATTAACAGTGTTTCTGCTTTCGTAAGAAACCGTGATAGCTTTCAGCTGCGACTGCAAGGTGCCTATCAAAACAATCGCGGCGAGTTTTCGCCAAAAACTGCGCTAACGGGCACCAAATTATTGCTCGACGACATCCTCGGCATCGGCTTTACGGCATCTTACGAGGATCGGCAAACCCAGGTGGATGAAGTGCGCCACCACAGTGATGGCAATATGATACTGCGGCAACAGGATATCCCCGACAGTATTGGACCATCCATCCTTACTCCGCGGCAACTGCAAATTCGCCAAGAGATTGCAAATAGACAAAGAATTGGCGGCTCGCTCAATGTCGAGTTGCGCCCCAGCGATGATCACCAATATTATTTTAGGGTTAACCATAGCGAGCTCACCGACGAAGATATTGCCCTGCGCGAGTTTTTTGACTTTCAAGATGCCGGCGGCGGTGACACCGTTTTTATTAACGAAGCAACCAAAGAGTTTGCAGTTAGCGATATCGATGTATTTCATCAGTACTTTGTTCAAGAGGGCACCAATTCAGTTACGTCATTCTCTCTTGGTGCTGAACATATGTTCGGCAATGGTTTTACCTTCGACTATGAGTATGCCCACTCCGAATCAGAGTTTTCCAAACCCAATGGCCGGAGGGTGCAATTTAGGGAGCGTGAGTTGGTGACTTTAGGCCAAGCTGGCAGCGACTTTATTCGCGCAGAAATTATCTCGCCAGAACGCGGCGCCGAGCTGGGTGGTTTTGCTATTACAGACTATGCTGACAATTCCGTCGGCGGCGATGCGAGCGATTTGAGTAACTTCGAATATGATAATTTATTTATAGAAGACAGCTTCCGCAACGATACTGTCGATAGTATTGCAGCCAACCTGCGTAAGGATTTTTCAAGCAATAGACTCAATTATATACAAGCCGGTTTTGTAGTGCGCACTCGCGAAAGAGATAGAAATAGAGACCGCGCGAGCTTTAACCCCGCAGACGGTGCCGCAGGCTGTAATGGCGACGCGGCCTGCTTAGCGGCCATAGATTCCAACTGGCTAGACTACGAGCGCGAGTTTTCCGACAACGATAACTTTACCTTCCCCTTTATTACCCGCAACGAAATGGAACGTTTGATCGCGGTAACTCGTGTAACACAGGATGCGGCTTTGCAAGGCGATGTTTCCATTGATGGAACAAAAGACGACTACGCCTTGGAAGAAGAAACCAACGCCGCCTATATTATGGCAGAGTTCGGTATTGCCGATAATATGAACCTGATTGCCGGTGTCCGCTATGAAACGACCGAGCTGACCTCGACAGGCTCGTTCTCCATAGAAAATGACGATTTTCAGTTCGCCGGTACCAACACCGATATCGATATTGCCATTCCCATGCAGCCCGCGGCGAATAGCTACAACGGTCTTTTCCCCTCCGTGCACCTCAATTGGGAAGCCTCTGAGCAGCTGCTAGTTAGAGCAGCTCTTTGGACCAGCTTCACGCGGCCCTCTTTTGCTCAAACCGTGACGCGCGCGACAATTGATAACGACATTTTACTGTGTGTACCGGGCACAAGAATCAATAATGAACCGGGCACTGGCGAATGTGATGACGCCGACCAGGGCGGTGACTTGGCGCTCTACGAATTGGCGCAAGACAACGGTCTTGAAGTGGGCAACCCAAACCTCACCGCCATGACCTCAATCAACCTCGACACTTCCGTAGGCTGGTATCCCAGTGACGATTTATTTGTGCAGGCAGCGTTTTTCTACAAAGATATCCAAGATTTTATTGTCGATGTAACCGGCGATACCATTCGTATAAATGAATTGCCCGTCGAATTGCCAGTGGACCAAGTGACCCAGTTCATTATCCCAAACAACTTGGAGCTTACCGATGTGGACTACGCAATTAATGGCGACTCGGCAAATGTATATGGAGTTGAATTGAGTTATGTGCAGTATTTTAAAAGTGGTTTCTTCGTGCAAAGTAACGCGACCATTATGAGCAGTGAAGCCACCCTGGATAATTCAATTCGCGCTGGCAGCATCCAACTGCCAGACCAGTCAGATACAACAGCCAACTTGGTTTTAGGCTGGGAAAACGATACATTTTCGGCGAGCATAATTAACAACTACCGCTCTGAAGTTCTGGAGCTGATCGGTTCCTGCCCGGCAGGTGTAGACCCTTTGGATATTGAAAACTGCGCGACTTGGGCAGATCGCTTTCAAGATGCCATCCTTACTACCGACGTCAGGTTAAGATACAACTTCACCAAGAGCTTTTTAATATATTTCGATATGCTCAATCTTACCGAACAAGAAGACCGACGCTACTTCGCCGGCAATGCCGCCAGCGGTGGCGAGATCTTGTATCAGCTAGAAGAGTACGGCTCGAGCTTCCAACTTGGGGCAACAGTGGATTTCTAGCCGCCACAGTGACCCCACTTTCAGCCATCCCGAATCCGGGGTGGCTTCTTATATTTTCGGCACGGCAATTTCGCAATGAATCTTCGCGGCTTATTGCTACTTTCCAACAACCGCCATCGCACTCAACTGGGCACCTCGCTGCCATCCCAGGCAAAAACTTTACCGCTGTCCGCTGGTGTGAGCTTATTTAATACCGACAATAATTGTTGAGCAGAAAAATCGGCGGTAAACAGTTTGTGCTTCGGCACACGCGGCTGGAACGGTTCGGACAACTGACTCGCCACAGTGCCGGGATGCAAACCCACCAAAATGGCCTGCTTGCGGGTGCGCGCCAGTTCGATACTGGTGGTTTTAATTAACATATTAAGCGCAGCTTTTGATGCTCGATACGCATACCAGCCCCCCAGCCGATTATCTGAGATACTGCCCACTCTGGCAGAGAGCGCGGCAAAAATGCTGCGTTTATCTCGCTGAAGTAGCGGTAGAAAATGTTTCGCCACCAAAGCCGGGCCCACGGTGTTGACCAAAAAGTTTTTTTGGAAATTGTCTGCGGATAAATCTCGCAGCGCTTTTTCTGGCCATAGGGTAGCCGAGTGAAGGATGCCAGTCGTTACCAAGACCATATCGAGCTTGCCATCTTCGCTGGCCTGCTGTGCAGCTTTAGCAATCGACATTTCGTCTTCATAGTCAATTGTGCCGCTTAGGATATTCTCTGCCGGAAACGGGGCGGGTGAACGAGAAAAGGCATATAGCGTGTTGCCGTGCTCAGCTTGCCCTAACACGTTAACCAAGGCACTGCCGAGGGCCCCCGATGCCCCAATAACTGCGATTCTCGAACGCTTCATCTGCGCTGCACCCATTTATAAGATTAGAACGGATTTTGTCTATTGCCGGTTATCCGGGTAGAGTAGTTAACTTATCAGCCAACAGCTAGCGGAGGCAGCGCCATGAGCAACGATGATAAAATTAGCATTAAAAAAGCCCTGCGTGTTTTCCAGAAAATACTTGACAGCGGTGAGAAAACCGATTCTGAATTCCGACTCAACGGCCTTAGGGCCAGCACCGACTTTGACGGCTACGCCGTGACCTTGCGCAACGATTACGTTTGTCTTGATATCTTTTTTCATAATAAATTTGCCTTTAAATACAGCAACCAGAGGGAACGCGACCTGTTCCTCGACAAACTAGACCAGATTGATGCGAAGCAATAAACATTTAAGCGCCAACTTGCACTGTCGCAACTCTCTTGGCTCGGCACACCCACCCGGTATAAACGGTTCGCAGCAGTTAGCTCAAGCCGTCCCTATCCATACATGTGCCAAGCTTTTTCAGTGCACCGGTCTCAAGCTGGCGGACTCGCTCGCGACTAATACCCAAAATATCACTCAACTCTTGCAGCGTACGCGGATCACCGATCCGACCGAAGCGCTCGTTCACAATGTAAGCCTCACGCTCGGTAAGCGAAGCCTGCATCACCAGATTGAGATGCTCGGCATAACGCTGATCCATCACCGATCCGACAAAGTCGGCCTTGTCGTCGGCGAGCTTGGCGTGCAGCGACAGACCATCGTCGTCGCTGGTAGGCTCGTCCAGGGACACGCCAAACTGTTTCAATTGCAAAATCGCATCGAGCTTTTGCTCACTGATGTTGATTTCTTTCGATAAATCGCGCGCGCTGGGCTTAGACCCGCGCAAACTGTGTTGCTCCAGGCACTGTGAGATCCGCAGTAAGTCGATATTATAGTCGTGGGAAACATTGATCACTTTGTCAATGTTAACCCGGGCCTTTCTCACTTTAGAGTCTATCCAGTGGTGGGCGTAGGTGGAAAAGCGAAACCCACTCCCCACCCGGTACTTCTCTACTGCGCGAATCAGTCCCAGCGTGCCCTCTTGAATCAAGTCGGGCAAATGCTCGCTCTTTTGGGAATAACGTTTGGCAATGTGAAACACCAAGCGCAGGTTGTGGTTAACCAGAGTTTCGCGCACGCGTAAATATGCCCTGGAAAAGTAAGCCAGTTGCGCCTTATGTGCAACGCCAGCGGTACTCGGCGTCCGCTCAACTGGGGCGTACTTGTGTATGTACTCTGCCGCTGCTTGCTGTAAAATCGATTTATACTCGACCCTGGCTGCGTAGCGCTTTGCCAGACAAAACATTAACGCTCTAGGCCAATCGATACTGGCAATTAGCTCAACCACCGTCTTGGAGAGCCGCCAGTCAGCGCGGCAAACACGCTCACTAAAGCCCAGCAACTGGCTGAGTTTGTCAGCGTTACCGCTGGCTTTCACCAAGTCATCCATTTCTCTGCGCAGCACGAAAAAGCGCTCTTCACTGGACATCATATGCTTTTTCAACTCGCCCTCTAGTGCACAGCGAGTTATCGCCAATAACTCCCTAGCACTGTGCGCACAACCAAAAGTTAACAAAGCGATTTGCTGCGCGTAATCTTCCAACTGCTTCGCGGCGGCCCGCTCTTCTTCACGGCTCAACAAACTCAAAGTCGCCAATCTTGATTTAATAAACGTATTGGCATCGCCGGCCACCTCCTGAGCACTTGACGAGCCATGGCTGCGCAACATGTCCCCCACAAGCGGGTCGCCACCGCTGCGCTTTAGCTCACTGTCCAACAAAAGGTCATCATTACTATTCATGTCAATCATATCTACACCTTTCTTGTACGTTTAAACCTTTTTACGTTATAACTTGCAGAATAGTTGAAAATACTTAAACATTAACCCTACACAAGTTGGTCATTGTTAATTTCTCCCATTTTTATAACTCGCAGAGGTGAGCTATGGAACTAGAACAAGCATCAATCAGTATTGGCGCAGCCGCGCGCCTCACAGGCATCAACGCCAACACCTTGAGAATGTGGGAGCGCCGCTATCAGCTGGGCCCCTCGAAACGCAGCTCCGGAGGACAACGGGAATACAGTACAACGGACATCGATCACCTGCGCCTAATCAAGAAACTGCTCGATCAGGGCTTACGCATTGGCGATATTGCGCGGTTGTCGAGTAAAACCCTTGCCGGCCTCCTCCTAGATGCGGGTGTGCCCACCACAGAACCACAACGCGAAGCGCCCGCGCTACGCAGCCAAATCGTTGGCACCGCATTGTGCGATTTTTTTAGAACCCATCTCAAACGCTACCCGAAGCTGCTTGCCGAATTTGCAAGCGTAGATGCCGACGCTTGGCTGCAAAATGAAAGTATCCAGGACAAAGACTTATTGGTGCTGCAGCAAAACTCGATCAACCGGCAACACGTTGCGCCGCTTATTAAAATCAGCCAGCAAAAAGTGCATGTCGTTGTGATTTATATGTACGCCCAAGACAGCCACATAGAAAAATTGCAAGCGGAAGGTATCATCCTATTGCGCGGAAAAATTGACAGCGCGCTTATCGACGATGCAATTAACCGGGTTATACGCTTAGTCGCCAACCTGTCTGTACTGGATCAAAACGGCAAGCAGTTTGAAATCGCATTGCCGCAGAGCCAACCGCGGCAATTCAGCGACCAGGAGCTATTAGAGGCGGAACAACTCGCGGAAAAACTCGATTGCTCATGCCCGCAGCACCTGGGTGAGCTAATACGCCTGCTGAATGCTTTCGAGGAATATAGTCAAAGCTGCGGTGCTGAAAACTGGAAAGAAGCGGCGGTTCACGCCTGCGTCTATTCCTATGCAAACAATGCAAGGTTTTTTATGGAAAAGGCACTGCGAGCTGTTTTGGACGAGTGAAGCATTCGCCAAAGCAAAAACCCTACGGTTGCATAAATTTTCGCGCCAGAACCGCTTTTTGACGCTGCTGGCAAAATCAAGGGGGGGTGAAAGAGTAAAAAAAGGCGCCCTTTCAAGGCGTGGGTGTGGCAGCGCCTTTTTTCAACTCTTGAGTCATATATACCCAAAGCGTTTGAGATTTAGGTGTTACGAGTGCGCCAATTTTGTTCTTGGCAAGGCGGTACTCACAGGGATGTGAGGTATT
>JAHQVY010000313.1 GCA_019634095.1 Cellvibrionaceae bacterium | reverse complement strand
GCGGCGGAAAATTCGGCTTCGGCGTTGGTGGGCGGATAATAAAAGGCGTGAGCGGTGTCGTTTTCGCTAGTGGGAAAACTCACTGCTTGTGGGAGCGAAATATATTTTTTATCGATATTGATTTGCGATTTTATTAGCAAGTTAATTTTATCAGTAGCGATGGCTAAACTCGGCGACAGGCTGGGGTTGGCAGCGAGGAACACCGCTTGGTTTTGCGCTGCACAGATTGCCGAGATGTCGTCGTAGTCTGTGGTTTGTATGTTTAATAGCTCGGGGTTTTGCAAATCTATTTTTGCCAGGTGCCAGCGGCCTTTGTCGGTGTAGCATGCAATTAAGGTGTCGGCATCGAGAAAACCGAAGGTTTGCATGCGAAACACCCAAAGTGGTGTGGCGAACTCAGCCGCCAACTGCGTTAGCTTATGGGCTTTTCCATCTTGCAAGCCGAGTTCGTGTCGACTTATGTAGTAGATATTCCACCAATTGTCTGCGTCGGAAACGAAAAATAGCTCGCCTTTAGGCGACCAGTGTGGCTGAAAGATACTGGCGCGCGGCGTGTTTTTAAGTAATTGTTTTTTATTACTTAACTGATTGTCATCGCCAAGTTCCGCCAACCAGAGCTCGGTTTTGTCCCATGGCATGTCGGGGTTGCGCCACGTAATCCAGCACAGCTGCTTGCCGTCGGGGTGGAGACGCGGATAGGCGTAGAAGTCTTCACCGCTGGCAATGGTATGGATTTTACTCAGGTCGCTTTTGCGCGGTGATTGGTGTTGTGCGGCGGATTTTTTTATGGGTATGCAAACCAGAAAGTTCTCCGGTTTGTTAAAATTTTTGTGATCTTCAGCAACAGCGATAATGCGCTTTCCTGTAGAGTCTGTGATCAGGTCTGCAAAACGCAAGGTGCTCAGTGGCGTTACCGCCTCAACTTTGGGTGTTGCTTGTTCGATATCCACTTGGTAAACGCGCTGGTCATCTGCCGCGACAAAATACAAGTGGTTTTCAAACACGCAATAACTGCCACCGCCATACTCATGTACCTTGGAGCGGCAGCTAAACGGGGCGGGCAGCAAACTTTTGCTGTGGCCATTGCTATGCAGCATGATGGTAGTGCGGCCGTTTTCCTGGTTTAGCGATTCCAGCCAAAATACCCGGGTGTTACCGCGGTAACATTGCAAGGTGGGCTCTGCCAAGCGAGAAGATTTTTCAGCAACAAAGGTTGCACTAATCGGTGATGGCCAGCTTCCGTGAGGTAATTGTTTTTTCATGTCAAGTAATCGTTCCAAAGCATTGTTAGAGTCAGGCTTAGACGGTATTGCGTACAAATTGCGTGATGCTCGCACCGTTTGGCTAGGTTATAGCGGTGGTTTAGATTCTACGGTATTGCTTTATCTAATGAACAGAGTGGGGTGCAAAGTAAAAGCCCTCCATGTCAATCATCAGCTTTCGATGAATGCTAATTTTTGGGAACAACACTGCCGGCGCTTTGCTCAGTCTATGGGGCTTGAATTTGTCGCGGAGCGCGTCAAAGTTTTTGCTCAGGGTTCGGGGCTTGAATCCGCCGCTCGCGACAAGCGTTACCAGGTGTTTGATCAGTATGTTGGCCAAGATGACGTTTTGTTATTGGCCCATCACGCAGACGACCAATTAGAAACATTGATTTACCGTATCATGCGCGGCACTGGCCTAAAGGGCTTGGCAGGCATTGTTGCGCAACGCCCACTGCGCAGCTGTGCATTAGACAGCGGGCGCTTGTTGCGACCGTTGTTGCCGGTGTCGCGCCGCGCCATTCTCGAGTATGCGCGTGATCACAAACTAGATTGGGTTAGCGATGAAAGTAATGCGCAAACGACCTTTGACAGAAACTATATTCGCTCCAAAGTTGTTCCCCACCTAGCACAGCGCTGGCCCGATGCCGCCGAGCAGGCCGCAAGCACCGCACATTTGGTGGCGAGCTCCATAGCGCTGTTAAATGAATATGCCGCGGCCGATCTTGCCGCTTGCGATCAGCGGGTTGAGCGGATGGGCGAGAGCCTTTGCCTTCAGCAATTGATGTCTTATTCGCAAGCGCGCAAGCGCCATGTGCTGCGTTGTTGGGTGGAGCATTGCGGCTTTTCCATGCCGAGCCAAGCGCAACTTATGCAATTGGATCTACTTATAAGCGCAAAAGATGATGCCCAGCCCGAGTTGCAGTGGGGGCAGTGCGTGTTCCACCGTTTCCAAGGCCGCCTTTATATGCACAGCCCCATTCCGGAACAGTCCAAGCGAGCCTTGGCTTGGCGAGGGGAGGGCGAAATCGATTTGCCCCTGGGTAAACTCAAGCTTCGAGGCCAAGGCCGCGGGCTCAAACCCGGCAGTTACGCAATTCAGTTTCGCCAGGTGGGCGAGCGCTGCAAACCCGCGGGTCGCGCCCATTCGCAAACCCTCAAAAAACTTTTTCAAGAATACAAGCTTGAACCTTGGCTGCGAGATTATGTGCCGATTCTTTATTTACAAGGCGAAATTGCTGCAGTGGGGGACTTGTTTATTTGCGAAGGCTTTGTCTGTGACCAGGGCTGGCAGCAAAGCTGGCTCATTGAGTAGGGAGCTGGGGGCAAAAGCCGAATGCGCATTAGGCCTAAATCTCAAGTGTTTTGGGTATAGTATTAGGGCTTGCGCACTTTGCGCTAAAGTTTTAAATAATTTTCTAAATCTTCGTCAATTTCAATTTCGTCAACACGCGTATCGTTGCTCGCAGGAGCCCGCTTTTCATCCAAGGGGGCAGCGGCATTTTTTTCGCTGGGCGACTTTTCCTGGGTGGGTTTTTTAGGGAGGGTGTCCTTCTGGGCGGTTTTAGCGGAGTCGTTATCGGGCCGGTGACTTACCTGGTCTGCAACCGTTGGCGTGGTGTCTGTATCTGGCTGAGCCTCGTCATGATTATTGTTAGTGGTGGTATCGACTTCGGGGAACTCCTCAGATACTTCATAATACTTTTGAGTGGTGGAATTGCTAACGTGCTCGGTTTGCCAAAGCGCAGAAAATTCATAGCGCTCGGAATCTGGGTCCACAGTGGCTTCAGCAGGCGGCGCAGCGGCGCGAGTGCGGCTCCTAAAATAGGCGGCGCCGGCAATTGCAGCGAGCAGTATCGACAGCGCGCCGACACCCAGTGCCAGCCATAGCAAAAGCGGTGAATTTAATTGTGGAATCACGGGCATAAAATTAAAGCCCTTGGTCGAGGCCTGAGACACTTCTAGCACCGGTTTTGCTGGGGTGTCCCGGCCGCCGGCAGCGCTCGTAGTTCGCGACGTTGGTGTGCCCGCTATTGCGTCGCGCAACTGTTGGTGTAATTTGCTTATCTCGAGACGCTGTTCATCGACCAGGGATTTTAAAACCCCGAGGTAGCCGGAATTTTCGATTTTATCAAGGCGTTGGCGAAGATCGTTATTTTCTTTAATTAAAACTTGCATCAGATCTTCGTTGGCGGCCAATCGCGATTCCAAGGTGTTGTCGGCGCGGCTCGAGCCGCGCTGAATATTCTCGAGTCGCAAGCGGCCGTATTTTTCATCTGAGGTTGTCGGCTCGCTCTGTTTTTTTTTCACCGCAGGGTCGAGTTGGTCGATGTCTGCCGGTAATATCAGCGTAGCGCCGGCGATCAAACGGTGCATATCGCCATCGATAAAAGCATCGGGGTTGGTGGTGAGCAGCCAGTCGCTGATAGCTTGAACTCCGGCGGCTTGAGCGTCCCCTGCCACAGTGACGATTTGCTGGGCGATACCCATCAGTGTATCGCCACTGGTGACCGTGTACTTGCTCGAACCCGGTGTGTAATTGGGTTTGTTTACCGCCGCTTTAGGGGTGGGATTAGTGTCTGGCTTTAGCGTCTCAACTCTCAAGTTGGCGGCGCGTTTGCCGCCCTTTTTATAGCTCTGTGGGTTGAGCATCACATTGTATTCACGAAAAATAGTGCCGTTGGGCCATGTCAGCTCAATTAAAACATTTACCAGCGGCTCTTTTACCGGTTGGCGAGTGGACAGTGAAATTTGATAGCCGTTATTGCGTTGCTCCAGTATCACCCGCACGGGCATCCAACCCGAGACTAAGTCGACCCCCAGAGACTGCGCTTCCTCGCCTTGGATTTGCCGCGCCCGCAACTGATTAAGATCCAGTCTGGTCGATATATTGATCAGCTCGATATGTGCCTGCAGCGGTTCACCCAGGAAGGAGCTGTGTTTGAGCTCGCCGAGCCCAACGGCAAAGCTGTTGTTGACCCACACGAACCAACCCAGCAAAAGTGGTAGGGTCCAGCGAATGTATGAACGCAGAATTTTTTGAAGCGCTTGCTGAGCCGTAATAATGGTTCTGCCAAGGGCTTTTATGTGCATTTTGTTCTCCAAATCAGCCTTCCGATTCTGCTCTGTAAGCAAGAGGTAACGGCATGGCTCATTGTCGTTGAATCATTACCGACTTCTGTTTGGGTTAGCTGCGACAAATCTATAGTGTTGCCGCAATTGCCGTTCAGCTATTCTATTGCGTAGTTTGGCGGGTCTGGTGCCGGTAAACCGGTGACCTGCACAGGGATGTGTATTGGGGTACATGCCTGCTAACTTCACAGGGCCTTCACAGGGCTTTTGTAAATGGCTCTCTATGCATAGCCTTCTATGTATAGCCTTCTATATATAGCTTTTTATGCATAGCTTTTTATGCATAGCTTTTATTAAGGCATTTATCTCGAGCGTTTAAACCGCGTGCCTTTTAACCGGGAGCCATCTCACCGGGCGCCGCGCCTGCTCATTACAGGCCGCGGCCTCGACTTGCCAACACGCTACACTTCGATTTTGGTTATCTTTACTCTAATCGAATTATAGATTAACAAGCCTTGCCTGCTGTTAATTAAGCTCACATAATCATATAAAAGTCGATTTGTTTGGTGTCTATTCTAGTGCTTTTGTCTAGTAAATGGAACATATCAATATCGCAGAATTACGGGCTGCGCATTGAAGCGTAACACAGCCCAAGCCCCTAAATAGGGCATGCGTGAACGAAATTAGTCAGCAAATTCATGTCGAGTAAATTTATGTTGAGTGAATTTTAATCGTCATCTTTTGGGAATGCAGTACCGCACCGATTCGAGACTCGGCGGTATTTACTTAAGTGTGTGCT
Organism: Cellvibrionaceae bacterium; assembly: GCA_019634095.1. Lineage (GTDB taxonomy): Bacteria > Pseudomonadota > Gammaproteobacteria > Pseudomonadales > Cellvibrionaceae > JAHQVY01. The sequence goes on along the minus strand of JAHQVY010000313.1, from coordinate 5,348 downwards.
TTGCGCAGTGTACGATAAATACGGCCGAATATTTCCAATGCATTTCTTAGCGTTCGAATGCTTTTTGTGCGTTAATTTGTTTAACATTCGCGCTGATTGCTTGCCGAGTGCGTTGATTACTTGTGTTTCGTGGTGACAGCGTAGTTCAGTTGTGATTAACTTGCCTGGCGGCTTGGTTGAAAAAATAGACTTGGTTGAAAAATAATAGTGATGAAAAAAAAACCACAACCTCAAAAAAATACAAAAACCACCCCAGATCAAAATAACGTGAGTTACCCCGTAGTGGCGCAATCTGGCGTGTGGAAAACAGATTACGCCTGGATTTCAGGGGTCGCTGGCGCGCTCAGCGTATTGTTGCTTGCCGCCATTTTTAATCGATATAACCTGTTAAATACCGGCTTGAGCTTGGGCGGCGTGACACTTTTTTCTGGCCAGTTGGACGCCAAGCTATTCGCACTGGGCTGCGTTTGCGCCGTAATGCTTATTGTCGAGTTTATTCGACTGTGGTTGTGGGATAAAAAGCATTTTTTTCACATTCACCCTTTGTTAAAGCGCGCCCAATACGGTGGGTTCGCGCTAGAATGTATTGTCAACTTTGCTGCGCATTTATTGCTGTTCGCTTTGGTGCTGGTTTTTTTCCGCAGCGCGGGCGAATATGGCTACGTTAGAGATGCGGCGTACTACAAGGCTTGGTTTAGGTTTTTAGACCTTGCTTGGTCGGTTTACCTTTGGTTCGGCTTGCCCTACGTTTTCCTCACCCGGGCATTAAAGTACGATGCCGAAGCAGACAAGCGAGATTACTCCACTCTGGTTAAAAAAGTATTGTCGGTAATATCGGCCAAACTTTTGCGAACCAAAGCCATACACTTCGATGATCTGAATAAAAAGTCGCTGCGCGGTTTATTGGTGAAATTATTCTTCGCGCCACTTATGACGGTGTTTTTTATCGATCAGTTTGGCCATCTGGTAAATAACATGGGTTATTTGCTGCATTTGGTGAATAACTCCGACTCCATCACTTATACCATCAATAAATTTAACAGCGACGTTTACAATTTATCCCATGCGTTTATTTTTTCGATTGATGTGGCCTTGGCTTGGTGCGGTTATGTGGTGTCTTCGCGCTGGGTGGACAATCAAACGATATCTGCAGAGCCGACGCTTCTGGGGTGGGTAGTTTGTATTTTTTGCTATCCACCCTTCAATACGTACCTAGGTCTCTATTATTCTGCGCCATCGGAACGCATGATCTTGCAGGGGCAAGAGCATTTGCTGGTGGCTTTTTTCACAGTACTGATGGCGCTGAGTTACTTGGTTTATATGTCGGCCACACTTTGGTTTGGTGTGCGTTTCTCAAATTTAACCAATCGAGGTATTATCCGCAAAGGCCCCTTTGCTATAATCCGGCACCCGGCCTACGCGTCGAAGAACTTTGCGTGGTGGTGTGTTATGTTCCCAGCCATTATCCTCAATCTAGTCCACAGCGGAAACTGGTCAATTGCATTAACGCAAACTGCAGGCTTAGTGTTGATGACTTGGTTTTATTATATGCGCGCTATGACAGAAGAGCGGCACTTGGCAGAAGATCCCGCGTATCTCGCCTATTGTAAGCAAGTCAAGTACCGTTTTATACCGGGAGTTTTATAAGCCTTACTTGGGTTTGGCTCGTCACGAGGGCGCAATGAAGTTTTTTTTACATCTAGTATTGTTGGTTTTTTTTAGTCAGTCCGCTGTATTTGCACAAAGCCCACCCGACTCGGGCAATGTTAAATCTAAATCCATTTTTAAAATCACTTACGATGTCGGTTTTTCCGTGGCCGACTCTTCTGTGCTGGTTAAAATTTTCATAAGTAACAGCGCATTAATTCGTTCCCTCGATTTTAATTTGCGCGATCATAAACTGGAAAAAATTAAAGCCAGTGGCGAGTGGGTTGAAAAGGATCAGCGCCTGGTGTGGACACCACCTGAAACGGGCACGGCTTGGTTGAAATACAAAATAAAATTGGTCAATCAGCGGGAAAATGGCGCTTACGATGCCAAGGTGGGGGAGGATTGGGCGCTGTTTCGCGGCGATGATATCGTGCCGCCAGTGAAGTCTCGTTTTACTGCCGGCGCTACATCCAAGTCTAAAATCCGCTTCAATTTGCCCAAAGGTTGGCACAGTGTGAACACTGGTTGGCCGCGGCTTACCAGCGAAAAAAGCAAACGCAATGCCGAGTTTAAAATTGTTAAACGGGAAACCCGTTTTGATCGCCCCGTCGGTTGGATTATTGCCGGTGATATTGGCACCCGTCGCGAGTTGATAGGCGATACCTGGGTTTCGGTGAGCGCCCCCGTGGGCGAGGATTTTCGCCGCATGGATATGCTAACTTTATTGCATTTTGTATGGCCCGAGATGCAGAAATCCTTTAGAAAGCTGCCGAGTAAGGTATTGTTAGTGGGCGCGGGGAATCCGTTTTGGCGCGGTGGCCTCTCTGCGCCGAATTCACTGTTCCTGCACACCGAGCGGCCAATGGTCAGTGAGAATGGTACTAGCACTTTGCTGCATGAGTTTGTCCATGTCATTACCGGCATTCGTGGGCAAAAATCCCACGACTGGATTGCCGAAGGGCTGGCTGAATTTTATTCCGTGGAATTGCTCTATCGGGCCGGTGGCATCTCTGAGTCGCGCCGCAAGCGTGTGTTGGCGGAACTTGATGAATGGAGCGAGAATGTCACCCGCTTGGATGTCGACTACTCCACTGGGCCGGTAACCGCCAAAGCTGCTTTGTTCTTTTTTGCCTTAGACGATGAGTTAAAAAGTGTGTCGGGGGGGAAGATGAATATCGATGACCTCACTCGGCAGCTACGCAACCAAGACAAAGTATCGGCGGAGGATATTCGCAAAACCTTTGTGTTGCTCACGGGTAAAAAGTCCGCCGTTTACCGTAAATGGCGCAAATGGTTTGCTGGTGCTTCCAGCAGCAAGGAATAGCGTACTAGCCGTTGCTTTCCGGCCATTCGCTCGCTCAAAAAGCCTGTGCTCCGGTTTCCAAGATCTCAGCCGCTTTGGTTATTTGCACTTTGCCTACACGCAGGGGGGGCTTGTATCGAGTTTTCCAGGGGCGGCGTGGTTCACCTTTTAACCGGCAAAACGAGGCACAAGCACGTTGCTGGCAATCCATCTAACCACAAGCCCATAAGCTAACTGGGGCTTCCTCACGCTATGCATGCCCACTAAATTATTGTGCTAAAGGCGCCGAGCCTTGCGGTGGCTCCGCCTTAAACCTAAATGAATGGCTATCCTGCGTTGCCCTACTAATACCTCAGATCTCGGTGAATACTGCCTTGCCAAGAACCTTAATTGATTCACATCTAACACCTAAATCTCAAACGCTAGGGGTACAGCTAAAAAATCCGTTGAATCTATCGCAGAGGCCTAAAGCCATGAGATCGATGAGTTTTTCCATTTTTCCGACTGCAGCCCAAGGGTGAGGAGGAATGTGCCGAAAAACCGTGCTTGCAGCACTGCATAGTAGGGTAAATGTGAACATGTCCGCGTTTCGTGGGCATGCATCGAGTTATCGATGCAGCAAAAACTGTGTACCATAGGTGAGTTGGGGCGAAAAAATGATCGTTCCAACTCTGTAATAGTTTACAGATCTTAATGTGTTTATCGCTGTGCCCGCAGCGAGCTTTAATGGCTAGGTGATGGTTCGGTTATAGCTAAGTGATAGCTGTGATATGTCGATAAAATAAATAATAGCATTAAGGTTTAGGTGTTTTGGCCGAGGGAAATAAATACGGTGTTAAGAGGTGGATTGCAGCATGTTACATGTGTCGGTTAGGGTGTCAGTCGCTGGGTTATTACTTTTACTGCTGACCAATCAGGCTTTTACTCAAACCAAGGGGCTGCGCAAGTCTTTGTTTGAGGAAACTGAAGCCTTGCTAATGAAAACAAAAAAAGCCAACGGTGCTCTGCTGGCACCGGTGGGCTACGAGAATGGTTTTGCCGCTTACTCCAGGGCAAATAAGCGCTATAAAAAGAGCCTCGACGTGGACAAAATAGAAAAAGATCTCGCCGAGGCCAGTCGCTACTTTGAGAAATGCCAGGAAGCTATTAAGCTCGCCAACCTTACTTTCGGTTCAACTATTAAAGCGAGAAACGATGCTAAAAAGGCAAAGTCAAAACAGCTGGCCGAAGATGAGTGGTCAAGAGCCGAAAAAAGATTTAAGTCCGCGGCGGTATCTTTAGAGACGGGGCGAATTTCCTCGGCGCGAAAAAAAGGCACCGAGGCTGAGGAGATTTACCGCGAAGCTGAGTTGATTTCGATACAGAGCAGTTATCTGAGTGAGGCGCGCCGATATATTGAAAGAGCCAAGCGCGAGAAAGTGGGTCGGCAGGCGCCGAACACACTCAAACAAGCGGAAGTGCTGCTGCGCAAAGCGGAATATGCGCTGACCGACAGTCGCTACGACGCGGATTATCCGCGTTCTCTGGCAAAGCAGGCGTTATATCAGGCAAAACATTCAATTTTTCTTGCCGATTACATCAAGCAGTTAAAAAAGCGCGATGTCACCACTGAGCAGTTACTGCTCGACATGGAGCGGCCCCTTATTCTCATTTCCGATACTCTCGATATGCTGACGGAGTTTGATGAAGGCTTTGACGTTGCGGCGCTTAAAGTCAATAAAGAAGTGGCTCGTTTGGTGGTGGATTCGCGCGATTATGTTGAATTGCGCACCAAGCTCGAAAAGCTGGAAATTGACTACGATAACTTAGATGGGCGTGTGAGTGCACGCTCCAAGCGCCTGGCGCACCACGACAGCCAGCAAAAAAGAATAAAAAGTATTAGCGCGATGTTTAGCCCTGAAGAGGCGGATGTCTTTATGAAAGGCGACAACATTGTTATTCGCGCTAAAGGTATCAGTTTTTCGCCGGGCAGCGCCAAAGTTAAAAATCGCAATTTTTTGCGCAGGTTGGAACAAGTATTCAAGGTCTTTAATGGCTATACCGTGTTAATCGAGGGGCACACCGATTCTTTTGGCAGTGATTCCACCAATTTATTGCTTTCATTTGATAGGGCCACGGCGGTGAGGAACTATTTAGTCTCCAATGTGGGTGGTCTGTCCGATTCGAATAGCGATGTGCGTGGCTATGGTGAAACTCGGCCGGTGGCGAACAACGAAACGGCCAGCGGTCGAGCCAAAAATCGGCGCATTGATTTAGTGTTTACACCTGCTGACTAATATACCCAAAGGGTTTGAGATTTAGGTGTTAGGAGTGCGCCAATTTTTGTTCTTGGCAAGGCGCGACAACGCAGAATAGCCATTCTATTTAAGGCGGAGCAACACCGCCAAGGGCACTT
>JAHQVY010000312.1 GCA_019634095.1 Cellvibrionaceae bacterium | reverse complement strand
ATCCAACTGATTAATTTAGTTTAATTCGCCGCTTCCCCCGATGAAAAAAGGCAAATATACACTGCGAGTTTTTGGCGTAGACAGCGGCGTTTTCGTGGATCGAATTTTTATCCACCGCGCCAATAAACCGGGTAGTTATTTGGGGCCCGGTTAAAGCAATATGGCAGAGTACTGCTTAACTGTTTAATAAATGATCCGCTGGGGGCAGGCTTTGTAGTTCTCTCCAAGGTATTAATGAGCGCGATTTTGCGCCTGCGAAAATGCGTCGGGCCCAACCATCTATTGTGCATTTTCTATAGTGCATTTTCTATAGTGCATTTTATGTTAGGCTTCGCCCGCCCGGTTTGGCATGAGTGCCCTGGCCGAAAGGGAGGCCCAGCTTCTGTTTCAACTGGGGGGAAACCGGGGGCATACTTTCTAAGTTTCTGCTTGGTACACGGCGCGGGGGTATCCCGCGTGGTCGGGTGCAGTGCGAGCAGCCAAGGCTGAAACCCTATTTAAGTAAGGTAAACGGTTAGAGTAATCTATGAAGAAAACGATACGGCGTCGCTCCTATACGGCCAGTTTGGCTGAGAATTTCACCGGTCTCTCGCCGCTGCTGGAACGTATTTATTTGGCTCGCGGTGTGGTTGGGCCAGGGGAGTTGGATTACTCGCTGGGAGGGCTGATAAAACCCGACTTATTAAAAGGTGTGCCGGCCGCAGTGGAGCTGTTAATTGAGGCTTTGCAGCAACAAAAAAAAATTTGTATTGTCGGGGATTTCGACGCCGATGGTGCCACCAGTACATCAGTTTGTTACTTGTGCTTGCAGGCTATGGGTTTTGCGGCAGTCGATTATATTGTGCCGAATCGCTTTGAGTATGGCTACGGTTTATCGCCGGAAATTGTCGAGGTGGTGGCTCGGGATAATGCCGAATTACTGATCACTGTGGATAACGGTATTTCGAGTATCGACGGCGTGGCGGCGGCTAAGCAGTTGGGTATGCAGGTGCTGGTTACCGACCATCATCTGGCCGGTGCCGAGCTCCCGGCAGCCGATGCCATTGTTAACCCCAACCAACCCGGCTGCGATTTTCCCAGCAAAAGTCTCGCCGGTGTCGGTGTGATTTTTTATTTGATGAACGCGTTGCGGGCGGAGCTGCGCCGCCTCGACTGGTTTACTCGTCACCAGCTCAGCGAGCCGAATATGGCGCAATTTCTCGACCTGGTGGCTTTGGGTACCGTCGCTGACGTGGTGCCCTTAGATGCTAACAATCGCATTCTTGTCTACCAGGGTATTAAGCGGATGCGCGCGGGGCATTGTCGCCCAGGTATTCGCGCTCTGCTCGAAATCGGCGGGCGCAATTTACAGCGTTTAACCACCTCAGATCTCGGTTTTGCGGCAGGCCCGCGTTTAAATGCGGCTGGGCGCCTAGATGATATGTCCTTGGGAATTCGCTGCCTGTTATCCGAAACCGCGCAACAGGCCACTAGCTTGGCCGGCGAGCTCGACGACCTCAATCGCGAGAGAAAGGCGATTGAGCAGAGCATGCGCGCCGAGGCCTTTAAATATTTAGGCTCAATCAGTTTGCAGCAGCGCGAATTGCCCAGTGCAATCAGTTTGTACCAAAAGGACTGGCACCAGGGGGTCATCGGTATTTTAGCGTCGCGCATCAAAGATAAACTCAACCGCCCCACGATTATTTTTGCTCAGGGCGACCCCGGTTACTTAAAGGGCTCGGGGCGCTCGATTCCGGGGGTGCATCTTCGCGATGCACTCGATGAAGTGGCGACTCTCCACCCCGGCTTGCTTAGCAAGTTCGGCGGCCATGCCATGGCTGCGGGTTTGAGTCTCGATGAGCAACACTTGGTGCAATTTCAAGAGGCCTTCGATGCTGTGGTGGCCAAGCAGCTGCAAAACCGAGCGCCCGAAGCGCTGATTCTGAGCGATGGCGCCTTGCAACCGCACGAATTTAGCCTGGCCACGGCCTTTGAAATTCGCAACGGCGGACCTTGGGGGCAACATTTTCCAGAGCCGGTTTTTGACGGCGTGTTTCGTATTGTGCAACAGAGGATTGTGGGCAGCGCCCATTTAAAACTGGTGCTAGCCGCTGCAGATGACAATCATCAGCTATTTGATGCGATTGTGTTTCACTGCGACCTCGAGCTGTGGCCCAATACAGCGGCGGACTTGGTTTGCGTGGCCTATAAGCTCGACCTAAATGAGTACCAGGGCAAACAATCGCTGCAATTACTGGTTGACTACATTGAACCCTTCGAAGGCGCAATGCCCGCAGCCGCGCCCAGGCTCTCTGAAAGCCCAATAACTGACGAGTGTTAATGCCTTAGCCCATTGGCCACCTTCAAACTCTCGTTGTCTGTTTTGCAAGTTAATGTAAGGCGGCGATAAGCCTTTGCCTGGCGCCGGTGTATAGTGTTGGCGCCCGCGCTGAGTTACAATTCGCGCCCCGAGCAGAACACACAAGTTAAGCAGAGAGCCGTCATGGAAATTAACCCCTTACTGAACCAGTTATCCGATTTGCAAGCGCGCACCGACGTGTTGAGGGGGTACCTTTGAATACGCGGAAAAAAAAGAGCGCTTAGCTGAAGTTGAGCTGTTACTTGCCGAGCCCAATGTATGGGAAACCCCGGGAGAGGCCCAGGCCTTGGGGCGCGAGCGGTCGAGCTTGACATTAATCGTCGAGACCATCGACAGCCTCGAAGGCGGTGTTGCAGACTGCCGCGAGTTGATCGATATGGCCGTGGAAGAGAAAGATGCCGAGAGTTTGGCGGAGGTTGAGCAAGAGGCGCAAGCGCTAGAGGCGAAGCTGGCAATTTTGGAGTTTCGCCGCATGTTCTCCGGCGAAATGGATGCGAATAACGCATTTTTAGATATTCAATCCGGTTCGGGGGGGACAGAAGCGCAAGATTGGGCGGAAATGATCTTGCGTATGTATTTGCGCTGGGGAGAAGATAAAGGCTTTAAAACCACTCTAGAAGAGGCTTCTCCCGGCGAAGTGGCAGGTATAAAAAGTGCCACCATCCGTTTCGAAGGAGAATACGCCTTTGGCTGGCTGCGCACCGAAACCGGGGTGCATCGTTTGGTGCGCAAGTCACCCTTCGACTCCGGCAATCGGCGTCACACTTCCTTCGCTTCGGTGTTTGTGGCGCCGGAAATTGATGACAATATCGACATTGAAATTAACAAAGCCGATATTCGCGAAGACACCTACCGCGCCAGCGGTGCGGGAGGGCAACACGTTAACAAAACCGACTCTGCTGTGCGCCTAACCCATCTGCCTTCGGGCGTGGTAGTGCAGTGCCAGAGTGAGCGCTCGCAGCACGCCAACCGCGATCGCGCTTGGAAAATGTTACGCGCGCGTATTTACGAACAGGAAATGCTAAAACGCAACGCCGAAAAGCAGGCGCTTGAAGATTCAAAAGCCGATATCGGCTGGGGCAGCCAGATTCGATCCTATGTGTTGGACGATCAACGCATCAAAGACTTGCGTACCAGCGTGCAAACCAGTAACTGCCAGGCAGTACTCGACGGTGACTTGGACCAATTTATTGAAGCGTCGCTTAAGGCGGGGCTGTAATTAATTCACCGCTGTTTCACCCACCGTAACGGCGGCGCTGCTTGCGTTGCTTTATCGGATTGATATTTTTCTTGCATCCAAAGTACTAAATGAGATCCTCTTCATGAGTAACACCAACAATCAGGCTCCGCAGGACGAAAACAAACTCATTGCAGAGCGTCGCGGCAAATTGGCCGCCATTAGAGAAAAAGGCGGCGCCTTCCCCAATAGCTTTCGACGCAGCGACTACGCCGAAGATTTACAGCGCGAGTTCGCCGACAAATCGAAGGAAGAATTACAGGCCTTAAATCACCAGGTAGCGGTGGCCGGCAGAGTTATGGCGAAGCGCGGGCCGTTTATGGTGTTGCAAGATATGTCGGGTCGCATTCAACTGTATGCGGATAAACCGTCTCAGAACCATATCAAAGACACTTGGGGTGTCTGGGATATCGGGGATATTGTCGGTGTTAAAGGCGCGCTGCACAAATCGGGCAAGGGCGATTTATATGTGAACTTAGAAGAATTTTCGCTGCTGACTAAATCGCTGCGGCCGCTGCCCGATAAATACCACGGCTTAGCCGATCAAGAATTGCGTTACCGCCAGCGCTACCTCGATTTAATGGTCAACCCCGATATTCGCCAAGTTTTCGCAATCCGCAGCCAGGTAATAGATTTTATTCGCAGCTATTTAAATGCCGAAAACTTTATGGAAGTGGAAACGCCTATGCTGCAGGTGATACCCGGAGGCGCGACGGCGCGGCCTTTTGTGACGCATCATAATGCGCTCGATATCGATATGTATTTGCGCATTGCCCCGGAGCTTTATCTCAAGCGCTTGGTGGTTGGTGGTTTCGAACGCGTGTATGAAATTAATAGAAATTTCCGCAATGAGGGTTTGTCTACACGGCATAACCCCGAGTTTACAATGTTGGAGTTCTACCAGTCGTATGCAGATTACCGCGACCTGATGGATTTAACCGAAGATATGCTGCGCAAGTTAACGCAGCATGTGCTCGGCTCCAGTGTGGTGCAAGCCAGTATCAGCGAAGAGGAGCACATTGAATACGATTTTAACCAGCCCTTCCAGAGGCTTTCGGTGTTTAACTCCATCTTGCAGTTCAACAGCGATATCGCCGCAGAAAAACTCAGTTCTCTAGAAGGCGCAAAGAGTATTGCCGCCAGCTTGTCTATTCCCCTCAAAGAATCTTGGGGATTGGGCAAAGTACAGATAGAAATTTTTGAGAAAACCGTGGAGCATCGCCTGATTCAGCCTACGTTTATCACCGAGTATCCCACCGAGGTATCGCCCTTGGCGCGTCGCAACGACGACAACCCCTTTGTTACCGATCGGTTTGAGTTTTTTGTAGGGGGCCGTGAAATCGCCAATGGTTTTTCCGAGTTAAACGATGCCGAAGATCAAGAGCAGCGCTTTAAACAGCAAGTTGCAGAAAAAGATGCCGGCGACGACGAGGCGATGCATTTCGATGCCGACTATATCCGTGCCTTAGAATACGGCTTGCCGCCCACCGCGGGCGAGGGCATTGGTATTGATCGTTTAGTTATGCTGCTTACAAACAGTGCCTCGATTCGCGATGTACTGCTGTTTCCACATATGCGACCGGAAGCTGGAAGTGACTGAACATAGCCAAGACAAGCCGGCCGATCTTCACTCCAGTTGGTTGACGCATTTGGCGTCAGAGTTTCACAAGCCCTATATGCGGCAACTGAAACAGTTTCTACAGCAGGAAAAACAGCGCGGTCGGGTTATTTTTCCCCGAGGTCGTTTAATTTTCAATGCGCTCAATTCAACCGCATTCGATGATGTTAAAGTGGTTATTTTAGGGCAAGATCCCTACCATGGGCCGGGTCAGGCCCATGGCTTGAGCTTTTCGGTATTGCCCGGCGTGCGTTTTCCACCCTCTTTGCAAAATATCTTTAAAGAAATTACCCGCGATTTAGGGCACCCGCCGCCTGCACATGGCTGCTTGCAAAGCTGGGCGGAGCAGGGGGTGTTATTGCTCAATGCCACCCTTACCGTTGAGCAGGGCAATGCCGGTTCCCACCAAGGCAAAGGCTGGGAGGTATTCACCGACGCGGTTGTCAATGCCTTGAACGCCCAGCGTGAAGGCTTGGTGTTTCTTCTCTGGGGCAGCTACGCGCAAAAAAAAGGACGCTTTATCGATAGCGCTCGCCACCTAGTGCTCAAATCGCCGCACCCTTCTCCCCTATCGGCTCATCGCGGTTTTATTGGCAATGGCCACTTTTCTTCGGCAAACGCTTATTTGCGACAGCGCAGTGTTGCCGAGATCAATTGGCAAGTGCCCAACTTGACCTGAGACAAGCCGCCTTACTCACCACTTGTTATGATCTAAGCGTACAAGCTACCTTTATCTATTTGAGACTTAAGCGGCAATAGCCGCTTAGTAAACGAGTCTCAGTGAAACTTAGCGAATTAATTTAGGATAATAGACCGTTGACGGTGTGTGTCGGTATGTCGGCGGCGGTTAGGTCTATGGCTTGTACTTCGAAAAATAATGGATGTGAAAAATAAAGGATATCCTGTTTAAACCGGTGAGCAGCGCGGAAGCGGGTTACGGGTTTATAGCGACAACTTTATAGCGGGTTTGAAACGGAGGATATCTTTTCTAAGTTTCTGGGTAATAAAACGCGATTTTAGTTCGCTCTAGTCGAGGCTAATAATATGAACGTGAATATTGATTTATCCAAATACGGTATTACAGGCGTTGAAGAAGTAATCTACAACCCTTCTTACGAGCAGTTGTTTGATGAGGAAACGCGACCGGATCTACAGGGGTATGAAAAAGGTGTGGTCACCGAATTGGGTGCGGTTAACGTGCTAACCGGTAAGTTTACCGGTCGCTCCCCCAAAGATAAATACATTGTGCTAGACAGCAGCAGCCGCGAACAGTTTTGGTGGAACAGTGAATTGTCAGCCAACGATAATAAACCCATTAGCCCGGTGGTATGGCAGGAATTGAAGGGGGTGGTAACGCAACAGTTATCCAATAAGCGTTTATTTGTTGTCGATAGCTTCTGTGGCGCAAACAAAGCTGTACGCATGAAAGTTAGGTTTGTGGTTGAAGTAGCCTGGCAGGCGCACTTTGTGAAAAATATGTTTATCCGCCCCAGTGAAGAGGAATTGGCCAACTTTGGAGAACCCGATTTTGTGGTTTTAAATGCTTCTAAAGCTCAAAATCCAAATTGGCGGCGGCAGGGTTTAAATTCCGCGGTGTTTACCGCCTTTAATTTAAAGACAAAGATGCAGATTATTGCCGGCACCTGGTACGGTGGAGAAATGAAAAAGGGCATGTTTTCAATGATGAATTACTATTTGCCCTTGCGTCATATACCCTCTATGCACTGCTCAGCCAATGTGGGTGAAAAGGGCGATGTTGCGATTTTTTTTGGTTTGAGCGGAACCGGCAAAACCACCTTGTCCACCGATGCCAAACGACAGCTTATCGGCGACGACGAACACGGTTGGGATGACCGGGGCATATTCAATTTTGAAGGGGGGTGTTATGCCAAGACCATCGATTTAGATCCGCAAAGTGAGCCGGATATTTACGGTGCTATTCGCCGCAATGCGCTACTGGAGAATGTGAAGGTTGACGCCGATGGCAAAATAGATTTTTCCGATAAATCAATTACCGAAAATACCCGGGTTTCTTATCCAATTGAGCATATCAATAATATTGTTAAGCCGGTTTCTCGCGCCGGCCATGCGCAAAAAGTGATTTTCCTTACCGCAGATGCCTTTGGCGTATTGCCGCCGGTATCTAAATTAAACCCGATGCAAATGCAGTATCATTTTTTGTCGGGGTTCACCGCCAAATTGGCTGGCACCGAGCGGGGGGTTACCGAACCCACGCCAACCTTTTCCGCCTGTTTTGGTAAAGCCTTTCTCAGCTTGCACCCAGTGAAGTATGCCGAAGAGTTGGTGCAGCGAATGGATGCCGTGAAGGCAAAGGCTTATTTGGTGAATACGGGCTGGAATGGCAGCGGTGAACGCATTTCAATTGCCGATACCCGAGCCATTATCGATGCCATTCTCGACGATTCCATCGAGCAAGCACAAACTCACACCTTACCGGTTTTCGGTTTAGATATTCCGAAAACGATACCCAAGGTGGATGTTGCACTGCTCGATCCACGCAATTCTTATAACAATCCTGCGTTGTGGCAAGACAAAGCCGAGACCTTGGCGCAGTTGTTTGTGAATAACTTTAAAGTCTTTATGGATCACGAAAATGCGCAGATGCTGGTGGATGCTAGACCCCAGCTGCCTAGCTGAACGATACCTCACAGGGCGAAATGAACCCTAAGCGCCCAGCAAATCTCTTTCTTTTTTTGCAGCCGTAAAACCTACACCGTGTCAGAGCCGCAGTAAACTGCTCTGACACGGTGTCGTTGGTATGCGTAGCATTGATCTCTCGGGCCATGAGGACAAAGTATTCCGTTTACACCTGGGTGCAGAGAGTATAGTTATTATCTTCGTTGTAAATGCCGCCGCCGGTGAGTGCGGTGTTGTTTGGGTTGGTATTGCCGCGATTCCCACCCAGGGTAGCCCGCATTCTGCCGGTCGCGCCGTTGCCATCGTCACTCTGGGTGTCCAATGCAAGCGCGGCTTTTCCGGGAATTTGGCTCATACAAATTTTTGTACCCTGTAAATTACCGTTAACCGGTTGCGTGACTACACCAATTAACCCGCCAAAGGCGTTGCGTGGCTGCGCTGCAGGCCCAACGGCTGCGACATCTCCGGTGAGTAAACCCGCGGCCCGCAGGTGTTGCCAAAATGCACCGTGCTCGGTACCGGCAGCGGCGTTCCAGCTTTGATTGCGGTTGGACACGATAACACCATTAGCATTGCCAAAAGCTGTAATATTGTTCCAATTTCCGCCGCGGGCAGTAAGGTTAGCCAGTGCAGGGCCGTCGTCGCCGGGGAGGCGCTGATAACGATCGACATAGGCATAGTAGGCCGCGCTAATTCCATTAATATCGCTGACAGCGCGTTTCACCTTGGAGTTGTCAATCATTTCGGTTCCCTTTAGCACGCCACCTAATAAAACGCCAATAATCACCAACACGATGGCAATTTCCACGAGGGTAAAACCGGCTTGGGGCTTTCTTTTAAAATGCTGCATAATTGTTACACCTTTTCACGATTACGAAGTCTGCGGAGTTTTATTCTCATTGGCGCTGCTTAGCTTTCCTTACTCCTCCCTCTAAACACTAGCAGACATGATCTTGTGGCATGGATTGAATAGAAATTGATTGCAACTCAAGTAGTATTAAAATAGGCAATATTAGAAATATTTTTTTGGTATAAGTAATCGATTGAAATAAAAAGGTATATTGTGAGTGATGGGGTTGATTTTTTACCAATGAGAAATCGATAAATAATATCCCCGTTTTGTAAAAGCTCTGTGAATATTTCCCTGTGAGTTTTCCCTATAAATGCTCCCCAGTCATCCCTTTATCTGATGGTTTAAAAAAAAGCCGTAGTCTTTATTAATTACTCACTAGTGTGCCTGCAGAAAAGTAATTTTTCAGTGTAGAAAAATCTGAAAATGCAATCCTAAGGCAGGTTTCCAGCCCGCAGAGTTTCCAGAGCTATAATGTTTGGCGATAACCAAGCGACTATATCATCGAACTCATTATTTACCGCTTCTGAGTAGGTGGTTTTAACAAAGTCATTATCGGCATCGGCATTTTCCTGTTGGTTTGGTGAGGCGGCTGCAGTTGCGCCATCTTTGCCGCGTGAGTGAATGACAGCGACTACATTTTCGGCGATAATTTCGTTAGCTGCACAGGTGTTTTGGTTGCAAATACGGTAGTTGCCCGCGTTTAAATTAGCCGTGATTTGCAGCGAGTAAGCACCGCCGTTTGCCGTAGTCAAACTGTAGAGAAGTGGATTATTCCAAGGATCCAGTAACAGGTTGTTATTGTAGCTACCATCTATGCCCAAGGTCCGAGCGGGTAAAAAACCATGCTCCTGAGTGCAATTCACGGTGCCTAATACGGGTAAAGCTTGCCCGTTGGATGCATTGGTGGCCGGGCAGGGCAGGCGGCCATTGAGTACTGCAAAGCCAATAAGTGCGCGGTTAACTTCTGCCAATTGTTGTTCGGCCTGCCTCATTTTGCTGAGGTCGCGTTGGGTGGAGAGCGGTGAAATTAAGCTGCCCAGTAAAACGCCGAGAATGACTAACACTACCGCCATTTCTACCAGTGAGAAGCCCCTTTGCTTAAAGGCGCTAGTTGGTTTTTTAGGGGCTAACAATATGCAAATAGTCATTAAAATTACCGTTAATATTTTTCGGTGCAATCCATCGGAATAGTCGAGTGCCGCTGGCATTTTCCGCTTCGAAGTATTCGGCCAGCATATAATTCCCGCGGTTTTGTGTGGCGAGTTGTGTGCCCGGAGCAATTAAAACCGCAGCAGCATTCCCTACTCTGTCACCGATAATGGAAAGGCAGTTGGCCTCGGCGTTAAGGCAAAATGCGTAGTAGATTTGGTCGCTCCAGTGATCAGCTAAGGCTGCAGACGGCAACAAGCCGCTGGCACAGCCAGTATTCCAATTTATCGGCAATGCGGAATTTAAAGGAAAGCTCCCTTGTTGCAGGTTGGCGATACTGTCGTCGGCGGCGAGTGTAAAATCTGCGGCCCACGGATATTCGCCGCAAGCACTGCGATAAGCAAGCAACAAATCCGAGGCCTCGCGAAGTGTGGCTTGTTCATTCAAATGCCAGTAGGCGGCGGTTTCTAGACCCTGAATTAAATCGTTATTGGCAGCGTTAGTTGTTTGTGCATAGGTATTGATGCTGGTATTGGCGTTTTCCCCTTCTAAATAATTGGCTGTAACAACATTGTCCCGCTGCTGGCCGTCTAGCGTAGCGCCGGGGGCAATCACTAGGGCAGCGACCGAGGTTCCATTTAGTGAGTAACTGCCATTTACAGAACTATTGCGAGCGATGAGGTTGTTGGCATCACTGTAGATCGGATCGACTGCGTACCACAGCTGTGCCGCGCTGGCGTCACGCAGATCATCTGTGGATAAGTCGCGATACGGTAAGCCGCCGAGGGTTGCCTGGCACACCCCAGCAATGCGATTTTCGCGACCGTCGCGGGGGTTATCAGTGTCGGGGCAGGGCAGTGAACCTTTAACCGCTTGTACCGCGCTATAGCCGAAAAGGGCCTGTTTCGCCCGTTGCAGTGCTGCGGTGGTTTCCTTCGCCTTGCGGGATTTAATGTTATTTGTCGATATCGATGCGACCATCACCGAACTTAACACGAGCACTAATATGCTGAGTAATACCAACGCGACAACACCGCGTTGGCGGTGACACAGTGTTTGCGAAAAACTGCGATGCACCGGGTTTACCGAAAGTGAAGTGTGAAGGGAGTAGCGCTTCCCAGAGCTGCATGGGCACCTTTTTTGTGCGGCGGCATATCTGAGTGGCTAAACGTTGCTTGGTTTGTTTTAACTGCGACTTTTTCTGCAGTGGTATCTTCGTGAGCAAGTGTGTGTTTGTTTGAATTTGAAGCATCATCTGTACTTGAGTTATCGCTCACCAATAAATAGTTCTCCCTAACCTCATGTTTATCGACAAACCAGGTTTGTCCAGGTTTTAGCAAGCGCGTGTGTCCCTCCGCCTGCACGGCCACCTTGCTTGCTGAACCTAAGGCCTGCGAGGTTTTAGCGTCTGCGAAGCCGTTTTGGCTCGCGCTGATATTATCACTGAGCCAGACTTTGTGTTTTCCATCCTCGCCTAAAATGTAACCTTGTACTTTCACCGCCGTGCTGCCTTGGCTGGCAAGTACCGGCGATGGGGCAGTCTGTTGTGTGGCTTCGATACCGTTATCGGAGTTGATTTTTTGCCGGTCGAGTATGCGCCGCGTTTCGTGGCTGGTGAATAGTCGTTTAAAATTTTCTTTTGGGAAAGTAAGTGAGTTATTGGTTTCGCTATGACTGCTGGCAGCCAATAGATAGAACATGACTATTTTCATTAAATATTTCATTAAATATTTCATTAAAAATTTCATTAAAAATTTCATTGTAATGCCAGCTCCCAATCTTCACTTACATCTTCTATAGAGTACCAGATGACAGAACAGCTCGCATTGAGCCCAGCCAATTCTGGGTTGGAATCTTCGATACCTTGAGCGCGGAGGATTTTGCATTTATCGACACTGAAAAGGCCTTTGGCGTTGAGTCGCAGTGCTTCCATAAATTTGAAGAACTCGCCTTCGTGACGCAAGTTTATTTTAAACTCCATTTTTGTCGTTTCGATACTGAGATCGTAATTAAAGTAGCCCGAAGATACGTTGTCCGCTGGCTTAGTTTTACCTAGGGTGAAATCGACAAGTAAGATACCCAGTGAACTGCTGATGTTCTCGGTGAGCTCTATCCATTGCAGTCGCTGCGCCCTACCAATAACGCCACGCGCTTTTAATTCAGTGAAGGCATCTGTATGGCTGTTCAACAATTGTTTGGCGTCTATCGCTTCTTGATTTCTATTTGCCTGACTTTGAAGGTCTATTGTGGCATGCTCTAGTTGGCTTTGTGAATTTAAATAAAAATATAGGGTGATAGCCAGTAAGGCCAATGAACACAGTACGGCGCCAATATTAAAAATATGCTTGCGCCACAATGCTTTTAAAAACAGATGCTTCATGATTTACTTCCCTGATTCGGTTGTAAAACAATTAGGATTTCATATCGATCTGCTTCAATATTTTTTAATAGGCTTGCCTCATCGGTGCCGCGCATATCGGAAAATTTGGATTTTGGACGAATATCCACGGGTGTTTTTATAAGGTGGATATCGCTAACTATCGGTAGGTTTTGCAAGCTATTAACAAACTCTGACATAACAGTAACTGTATTGCGATAATCGAGGCGCGCACGGTTGAGTTTGCCACCTAGCCGCAAAATCGGTTGATATTTGGTGCTCGGTTGGCTTGGTGTTTGCTGGTATTCCTCCGCCGCAGTATGGCCTTCCTCGGCTGGGCTGCGTGCGGTAAACTGATTTACCATCTGCTCAATGGCTTCACGCGGATGCTTTGTCCATGTAAATTCATCAAGTTCGAGTAAATTAAACCGCTTTTTGCTGAAAACTGTGGATATATAACTGAAGTACTTTTGCGGCGTTTCTCCGCTTTCTAAATCGAGTAAGGTGGCATGAGTGACGCTACCTTCAACTAAATGGGCATCGGCGAGTTGATTGGCGATACCGTGGAATTGGTCGGCATATTGTTTTTTTAAGCGTTGTGTATCGTATTCAATAGCTAAGATATCTTTATTCGTTTTTAGGGTTTGCAAACCAAAAAATGCCGCTATTGATAATACGAAAAGTGCAGTGAAGTAGGATACGGTCTTAAACGATTTTGCCATGTAATAGCGAATAAAATATTTCTTAATTTCTTTGGTATTGTAATGGCTGGAAAAGAAGCTTTTCTGAGCACATATCCAGGCATATATCGCATCGCACTTTAGTGGCTGGGCTTGTGTGGTAGCAAAGTTGCGGGTGATTTTTTGTTCTTCAATCACTCGGTAATTAAGCCGCAGATTGCTGTTTGCTTGGCTGATGGTTGACGCTGCGGGCGATGTAGCAACGAATCCGACGACTTGTATTTCATCGTTAAAACCAACGATACGTTGATTCGTTAAAAAGTGCTGAATCTTCTCGGCACCTTTACTTAGGTATTGCCAAGATAGATCCGGGTCCGTATTCTCGTAGAGGTTTATATCCAGCCTTTCTAAGCGAGAAAACAACATTTTACCTTTGTGAAAGAATGTTTCTCGCTGGGACCACGGCAGCTCCCGAGTTATGAGTAGTATATTATCTCCACTGACTTTATTAAATTTTAAAAGCTCGAGAGTTAGGTGAGGTACCGACCAAATACCGGCTATTGCAACAGCGTTCTCCTCTATTATTGTCATCCATGGGCTGATTTTTTCAAAGTTGGACAGTGAGGAAAGTAGAATGTTGTCATCTTTACGTCCCTGCTGGCTGCGCCCCAACAGTTTCACTTGATAATACTCTTCATCGCGATAGTAGCGATCGGCCAGGCGTTGGATTAGTGCTTTGCGGTCTCGCGCATTGACATGGGGAATACTTTCTCGGCGAAAGTCTTCGTCAATGATATCTACCAATAATTGTGAGTCTACTGCTGGGGAGTTCTGCAAATACTCAGCAAAGGCCTGTTTACTGCTTTTATCGTTGTCAAAAGCCACGGCACTGATTAACGTTTTTTTGTGCCACAAAAAAACGTTAATGCCGTTGCTGGAGTAGT
>JAHQVY010000311.1 GCA_019634095.1 Cellvibrionaceae bacterium | reverse complement strand
AGGTGTTAGGAGTGCGCCAATTAAGGTTCTTGGCAAGGCGTTACTCACAGGGATGTGAGGTATTAGGGCAATGCATCGCTACAAGGATGTCGCTTATTAGGGTAATGCAGGAGCAATTACCGAGGAGCAATTGCCGATATGCACAGGGATGTGAGGTATTAGGGCAATATGCAGGAGCAATTGCCGAGATAACGCACAATAGCCATTCTATTTAAGGCGGAGCAACACCGCCAAGGGCACTTAGGGGCGTGCTCATGAGGCCTAAATCTCAGTGCTTTGGGTATACTTATAGCGTTGCACGAAGATTTAATACCTTCAGCGAGTAACCTCAGCAGAAATATTCCGCACAACTTCGATTATTTGTACCGACTTATGCCCACACTCACCCTGCCGTGCCCGGCAAAACTTAACCTGTTTCTGCACATCTTGGGGAAACGCACCGATGGCTACCACGAACTACAAACAGTATTTCAGCTGTTAAATGTCGGTGACGAGCTGCAATTGACCAGCTTGCAACAGCCTGACATTGAGTTAAACAATGCTATTCCCGGCTTGGCGAAGCGAGATAACCTAGTTTACAAGGCAGCAAAACTGCTGCAGCAAACAACCCAATGTCGTCTCGGCGCCAAACTGCAATTGAGAAAAGTGCTCCCCACCGGGGGCGGCATAGGCGGCGGTAGCAGTAATGCGGCAACCACTCTAGTGGGGCTCAACCATTTATGGCAAACCGGTGTCAGCATCGAGGAACTGGCACAAATGGCGAGGCAGCTGGGGGCCGACGTACCGGTGTTCGTGCATGGCAAAACGGCTTGGGCAGAAGGCGTGGGAGAAAAACTGCAAGCCCTCGAGCTGCCGGTGCGTTGGTATGTCGTTCTGGCGCCAAATTGTCACGTTTCCACCGCCCGTATTTTTTCACATCAAGAATTGACAAGAGACACACTCGCCATTAAAGTAGCGGCCTTCCTCGAGAGGGGCGGGAAAAACGACTGTCAACCCCTAGTTGAAAGATTGTTCCCGCAGGTAAGAGATGCGGTTGAATGGCTCAACCAATTTGGTTTAGCGCAACTGACAGGAACCGGTGCTTGTGTTTTTGCCGAGTTCTCAAACGAGCGGGAAGCCAAGCAAGTGTTGGCGCGAAAGCCGAGCCAATTTAGAGGTTTTGTTGCCCGGGGCGAAAATACGTCGCCACTGCATCAACACCTCCCCTCATAGCTCTCCATATTGGGGTGTAGCCAAGCGGTAAGGCAACGGGTTTTGATCCCGTCATGCGAAGGTTCGATTCCTTCCACCCCAGCCATTCAAAATAAGCGCTCAAACCCCCTCAACAGCACCTAAGCTTTTTGTATTCTCTGAAGAAATTAATTTATAAAGGGCAATATTGTGGCTGACTTGATGGTATTTAGCGGCAACGCTAACCCAGAACTAACAAATAAGGTTGTGAACAAACTGGGTATACCACTGGGAGATATTACCGTCGGCAAATTCTCCGATGGTGAAATACTCATAGAACTCAACGAAAACGTGCGCGGCCGGGATGTGTTTGTACTGCAGCCCACCTGCGCCCCCACCAACGATAACATTATGGAATTGTTAATCATGGTGGACGCGCTGCACCGCTCATCGGCGGGCAGAATCACGGCGGTGGTGCCCTACTTTGGCTACGCGCGCCAGGACCGCCGAGTGCGCTCGGCTAGGGTTCCTATCACAGCTAAAGTGATGGCAGATATGATGGTGACGGTCGGTATCGACCGCGTACTCACCGTCGATTTGCACGCAGAGCAAATTCAGGGTTTTTTCGATGTACCGGTGGATAACGTTTACGGCTCACCGGTACTGCTGCAAGATATCGAGCGGCAACATTTTGAAGACTTGGTGGTGGTTTCCCCCGATATTGGCGGCGTGGTACGCGCCCGCGCGGTGGCAAAGCAACTCAATATCGATTTGGCCATTATCGATAAACGCCGCCCCGCCGCTAATGTGGCCGAAATTATGAACATTATTGGCGATATAGAAGGTCGCACCTGCATGCTGGTGGACGATATGGTAGATACTGCGGGCACACTGTGCAACGCCGCCAAAGCGCTTAAGAGCCACGGCGCAAAAAAGGTGGTGGCTTACGCCACCCACCCGGTACTATCGGGCACTGCGGTCAACAAGTTAAACAATTCCGAATTAGACGAACTGGTGGTTACGGACTCGATTCCCTTGGCGGGCGATGCCAAAGCCAGCAAAGTGATCCGCCAATTAAGCCTGGCGCCAATGTTGGCCGAGGCGATGCGCAGAATCAGCAATGAAGAATCACTCAGCGCAATGTTTTCAAATTAGTTCAGCTTAATTTTTCGCAATTTACATTAAGCTGTTAGAAACGACCGCCGATGACTGCCACTAGCAGCCATCGGCGGTTTGCTATGTCGCACTGTGTCGCACGCGCGCACTTTGCGGTTTTTACTTAACTTCAGCCAAGTCTTTCTGGTCGCGGAAGCGCGCTGATTATTTTGGAGCAACAACATGTCTAACGATTTTACTCTGAACGCCGTAATGCGAGAGGATACAGGGAAAGGTGCGAGCCGCCGCCTGCGCCGCTTGTCCAACAGCGTTCCCGCCATTATTTACGGCGGCGAAAAACAACCCATGAATATCGCCATTGCCCACAATGAACTCGTGAAGCAATTGGAAAACGACGCTTTCTATTCGCACATTGTGACCCTAAAAATCGGCGACGGCGACGAAAGCGTGATCCTCAAAGATTTGCAGCGCCACCCGGCCAAGCCCGTGATTATGCATGCCGACTTTTTGCGCGTGTCTAAAACGCAAAAACTTAGCACTCGCGTGCCGCTGCGCTTTGTTAACGAAGAGATCTCTAAAGGCGTTAAGGTTCAGGGCGGCAGTATTCTGCACAATATGAACGAGCTGGAAATTAGCTGCCTTCCCGGCGACTTACCCGAATTTATCGAAGTGGATCTTGTCGATGCAGAAGTCGGGCAAATTGTACATATTTCCGACTTAAAACTGCCCCAAGGTGTTGAGTCGGTGGCTCTAAGTCACGGCAGCGATCACGATCTACCCGTGGCCACCATCCAGAAAGCCAAGGGTGGCGCCAGCGAAAGCGATGCAGACGGCAGCGCCGAATAGCAGGAATTCCGCCTTACCCTAAACAGCCATGCCCAGCGCTGCTGGGCATCTTTATAACCCATGAAAAGCTCAAATATCCGCCTTATTGTCGGCCTGGGAAACCCCGGTGCAGAGTACGCGCAAACCCGGCACAATGCAGGGCAAGATCTAGTCGAGCTACTCGCGCACAGCCACAACTGCAGCCTCACCCCAAACGGCAAGCACTTCGGCTACACTGGCCGCTGCCAGATTGCCGGTGAAGATCGACGCCTGCTGGTGCCCACCACTTTTATGAATCGCAGCGGGCAGGCCATCGCCTCGTTAGCGCAGTTCTTTAAAATCAGCGCCGCGGAAATACTTGTGGTGCACGACGAGCTCGATCTCGCGCCGGGCACTGTGCGCCTGAAATCAGGGGGCGGTCACGGCGGCCATAACGGCTTGCGCGATACCATCCGCGCCCTGGGCAACGACAATGGTTTTGCGCGGTTGAGAATTGGCATCGGCCACCCCGGTGCGGCCAGCTTGGTGGCCAGCTATGTATTAAAACGCGCGCCGTCCGCCGAACAGAGTAATATACACCAGGCGATAGTCGCCGCCATCGCACAGATGCCGAATATCCTCAACGGCGATTTGCAAGCCGCTATGCGCGAGCTTCACAGTAAAAAATAACCGACACTTCAGGTAAAACCTTATGGGATTCAATTGTGGCATTGTCGGCCTACCCAACGTAGGCAAATCCACCCTATTTAACGCCCTTACCCAAGCGGGCATCGACGCGCAGAATTTCCCTTTTTGCACCATCGAACCCAATGCCGGCGTGGTGGCGGTACCAGACCCCCGCATCGATCAACTCGCCAAACTGGTGAAACCGGAGCGGGTGGTGCCCACCACAATGGAATTTGTCGATATTGCAGGGCTGGTGGCAGGCGCATCAAAAGGCGAGGGCCTGGGCAATAAATTTCTGGCAAACATCCGCGAAACCGATGCCATTGCCCATGTCGTTCGCTGCTTCGACGACCCCAATGTGATTCACGTCGACGGCCGCATCAATCCCAATTCCGATATAGAAGTCATCAACACCGAGCTGGCCCTGGCCGACCTCGAAAGCGTTGAAAAAGCAATTCAGCGCTACGCCAAAGCAGCAAAGGGCGGCGATAAAGACGCCATCGCCATTAAAGCCTTACTCGAACAGACACTGCCCCACCTCAACGAGGCGAAGCCGCTGCGCTCCCTGGCACTGGATGCTGAACAGCTCGACTTGCTGCAACCCTTTAATCTCCTCACCCTCAAGCCCACCATGTACCTGGCTAATGTGGAAGAAGACGGCTTTAAAGATAACCCGCTGCTCGATGCAGTGCAGCAAATCGCAGCAGAAGAAAACGCCATCGTGGTGCCAATTTGCAATAAAATGGAAGCTGAAATCGCCGAGCTTGACGACGAGGAAAAAGCAGAATTTCTCGAAGAAATGGGCATGGCGGAACCGGGGCTCAATCGGGTAATCCGGGCCGGCTACGATCTACTCAGCCTGCATACCTACTTCACCGCGGGTGTCAAAGAAGTGCGCGCCTGGACCATTCCCATCGGCGCCAGCGCGCCGCAGGCTGCCGGAAAAATTCACACCGACTTCGAAAAAGGCTTTATTCGCGCCGAAGTGGTGGCCTTCGACGACTATATTGCACACCAGGGGGAACAGGGCGCAAAAGAGGTCGGCAAATGGCGGCAGGAAGGCAAAGCCTACACCGTTAAAGACGGCGACGTTATTCACTTCTTATTTAACGTGTAAACCCGCTTGACTTTAAGGGGGCGAGTGGTGAAAATACCGCCCCTTAGCGGACCGCGGTTTTAAATGACTGCAACCAAGAACGACAAATGAGTACTACAAAGAAGCACTACAAAGAAGTACCGCAAAAAAGTACTGCAAAGAAAAGTCGCCCGCTTATCGCAAAATGGCTAGGTAGCTCAGCTGGTTAGAGCGCAGCACTCATAATGCTGAGGTCGGGAGTTCAAGTCTCCCCCTAGCTACCATTTTGCCCACGCCCTGCGCGCACCCTATACAACCCCTTCCCCCTAGAGTTACCCCACAGACAACTCACTGAATTCCGCCTGCAGACCATAACGCAAAGCGCGGCTAGGGTTTAGTCACCCATACTGCACCACCCAAATAACTCGATAGCTGTCAAACAACAAAACCTCATGCCGCTGTTGCTTAGGCCCACTCGCCGACTGTGTTTATTGGGGCACTTTTTCGTGCTACGGTTTTCAAATCCTATCATCCTAAATAAATCAGTTGGATCGTAGCGAGGGCGTTCAAGGGGCTGAAATTAGAGTGAATTTTTTAACTTTTGCGACAAATTCGCAGTCACTCTACGGGTTATCTACATGGAGGTAGTGTATTTCCGAAAGTTTGCTGGGAGCAAACTCGGTGCAGCCGCAAAATTGAAAAAACGCTTTAATTTCAGTTCATTGGGCGTCCGCAGTAGATCCAACTGATTAATTT
>JAHQVY010000310.1 GCA_019634095.1 Cellvibrionaceae bacterium | reverse complement strand
GGCTTTATAGCCGGTGTTATGCATCCAATTTTAGGCCCCGATCATATGTTAGCGATGGTTGCGGTGGGCCTATGGGGGGCCCAGTTAAAATCGCCCGCTATTTGGATTCTGCCTTTAACGTTTCCGATGGTGATGGCCTGTGGTGGTTTGTTGGGTATTGCCGGTATTGAAATGCCTTATGTCGAGGTGGGGATCTCTCTCTCCGCTTTAGTTTTGGGTTTAGCGGTGGCGGGTAATGTACGTGCTAAGCTCTGGTTTGCCATGATCATCGTTGGCTTGTTTGCGGTGTTTCACGGTCATGCCCATGGCAATGAATTGCCCAGTGCCGTGAATCCGCTCGCTTATGGTGTCGGCTTTGTGTTATCAACCGGGTTACTACATTTGTGTGGTGTACTCATTGGCCTTGCTATTCGATGGCCCTTTGGTTCTGCTTGCATACGCGCCTGCGGCGGCTTTATTGCTCTGACGGGTGGTTTTTTTCTGTTTTCAAGCGCTGGATTACTGGGCTAAGCATGCGAAGGACGCTTCTAATTCTGGCCAGCCTCTTTTTGTTTTTGCCGCAATTGGCACATGCACATTTAGTATCGGCGCGTTTCGGTGAATTTTATGCTGGACTTTTGCACCCTCTCACTAGTTTAGTGCATCTAATTCCATGGGTGGCCTTAGCCTTGTTTGCTTCGATGCAAGATAAGCGGACCTCGCGCTGGAATGTATTGGTCTTTCCGCTTTTAGTAATATTGGGTGCTTGCTTCGGCTGGGCGAGCTATAAAGCGGGTGAGGAAGTCCCGCAGCTTATCGCGGTAGCAAACATGTTATCCTTTGTGGTGCTGGGCGCTTGTATAGTTAGCGCATTACATGTTGCTAACTTGTTTTTTTCTTTGGCAGTATTTTTTGGATTCACCCACGGTTTTTCTAATGGTTTGGTTGCGCTAGAATTCTATCCATTCTTGCTTTATCTGGCGGGTGTGTTCACCGCTGCATATCTATCAATTTTGCTGGTATCTTCCTTAGGTTTTTTTATTGGGCAGCGCTTTGCTTGGTCGAGTATCGCGATCCGCGTACTCGGCAGTTGGGTATTTGCTGCCGGTGCGATTTATACAGGTTTTAGTTTCGTCGGTGGCCAATAGTGACAACCTCAAATCGAGATGCCGCCTGGATAGCCGATAAACGAAAGTCGTCCATTACCTTGCTGCGGCAAAATATGAAAATATTTATGTTGCATCTCGTCGTTTTCTTTTCCGGTTTGGCGGGTTTGGGTTACCAAATGAGCTGGACGCGCATGCTCTCCGTTTCGTTGGGGCATGAGTTTGTTGCCGTTCTTGCGGTGATTTCCGCTTTTTTTGTGGGTTTAAGTCTTGGCGCTTTTAGCCTAAATAAAATTATCCGCCGCACTAATCGCCCGGTGTTTTGGTATTTTTTATTGGAAGTGCTTATTGGTTTTTGGGCGTTATTGCTTGTTTTTATACTCCCCCAACTCAATAGCGGCTTACCACGGCTTATCGGTACTACCCCCCAAATTATTTGGCATTGGTGTGTGGCTTTTACTTCTACACTACTTATTCTGTTGCCTTCTACCTTAGCCATGGGGGCCACCTTACCTGCGGTGGAGCGTATGGCAGCAAGCTTGTTTAAGCGCCAAAACAGCATTGCGGGTATTTACAGTCTAAATACCCTTGGTGCTGTACTGGGTACGCTTGTTTCCACTTACTGGCTACTACCCGTTTTTGGTTTAAACACAACCTTGGTTTCTTTTGCAGCGATTAACCTGCTAATTGGCTGTTTTTCTTATTTTTATTTTAAGTCGTCCACAGCAAAAGGTGCTTTGCAAAATAGGTCTGATCCAAGTCAATCATCCCCGCGTTTGTTGATCGTGTTGTTCTTCACTGGGTTGTTGGGGCTGGGTTTCGAAGTCGTCGTTGTGCGAGTTTTGGCACAGGTATTGGAAGGGACGGTTTTTACTTACGCTGCCATTTTGGCAATTTATCTCTTAGCGACGGCTGCGGGAGCGGCTTGTTATCAGCGCTGTATTCACCTACGAGCTTGGCGTTTTGACGCTCGTGATGGTCACTTAATAATGGCGGTATCACTTAGCTGCATTATTGGCAGCTACCTGCTTTGGTTTAGCGAAGCGAGCTATACTTGGGTTTTCTCGCACTGGGGAAGTGGTCTGGTCGCGGCTTTATTTGCCGAGATGACTACCGCTACATTAGTGCTTTTTTTACCTGCCTTTATTATGGGAGGGCTGTTTAGTCATTTAGTGCAGAAGACTAAAGCAAAGGGTGGCTTAGGATTGGCTTTTGGTTTTAATACCCTTGGGGCTGCGTTCGCCCCGCTTATGTTTGGTGTGGTTTTATTACCCGCGCTCGGCGCGAAATTGACCCTGGCCGTGATTTGTGCGAGCTACTTACTTTTACTCGTTTTGGCTGCGAAAAGCCAAGTTGATTGGCGAGCGCTACTGCCCCTTGGCTTGTTGAGCGCCTTTGTACTGATGCCATTTCCTATGCAATTTGTCGATAAAGCCGATGATAGTCGCTTACTGCACTATACAGAAGGCGTTGTTGCCACTGTCGCTATTGTTGAGGAAGCAGACCAGAGCCGCCATCTTAGAGTGAATAATCATTTCACAATGGGAGGAACGGCGAGCCGTTTTTCCGATCACAGGCAGAGCCACTTGCCTTTCTTACTACAAGGCGGCAGCGCAGAAAGCGCGCTTTATCTTGGCTTGGGAACCGGCGTAACGTTTCAGGCGGCACAATATTATAAAAATTTAAAAGCAACTGGGGTGGAGCTTATCCCAGAACTAGTAGAGCTTATGCCTTGGTTTAATGTTGATGTGAAAGGCCCACATTGGATAAATAAGCCTAAAATTATTACAGCTGATGCCCGCCGTTTTGTGGTGGCCGATAAAAATCTCTATGACGTTATTATTTCGGAAGTGTTCCACCCTGCCCGCGATGGTGCAGGTTCATTGTACACCCGGGAACATTTTTTAGCGGTGAAAAGTCGCTTGTCAGACAATGGTGTATTTTGTCAATGGCTCCCGTTATTTCAGTTGGAGCTAGATGTTTTAAAACTCATTGTGAGAACCTATTTAGAGGTGTTTACTAACGCACAAATGCATATGGCGCACTACAGTCTAGGGCAGCCTCTGTTGTGTTTACTGGGGGGCGCTGGCTTAGATAAATTCCATGCCGATTGGCTAGTTAACAAGGTACATTATCGCCCATTGCAAAGAGAGCTCGTATTAAATAGGCTAAACTCGGATTATGTATTATTCGGCGGTTATCTTGGAGGAGCGGACAGTTTACGCCGTTTTGCGGGAGACGGGCCGCTGAATTTAGACGATAAACCCTTGGTTACTTACACCGCACCTAAATTTGTTTACAAGCCGTCCAGCTTGCCAGCAGAGCGCTTGCTAGCAATCATTCAACAAACTGCGGCTCACCGCGAGGGTTTATTGGTAGATGCAGATGTTGAAAGTGATGGCGAGTTTAATAGCAAGTTGCGAGCGTATTGGCAGGCGAGGGATATTTATTTGTCCGCGGGAGTGGGTTTTAGTTCGCGTTCGGATTTGCTTGAGATGTACCAAAAGTCAGCTAAAAAACTAAAGGAGGCGGTTGCCATTTCTCCAGAGTTTACCGCGGCCTATGACGCTCTACTGACCATGGCAAAAGTGCTGTATCGTAGTGACCCGAGTTTAAGCAAACAAATTTTGTCGGAGCTTCAGCTTCTTAACCCTAGCTTAGATTCGGCTAGAAAATTAAGAGCGCGGTTATTTCCATGACTCAGTTACCAAAAGGTTTAATCCAGAAACACATGTTTCCCGCTTTCGTTACGCCAATTGTTAATTATGTTTGGCCTGAGCACGAAAAAATTAATACTCAGTTATACGAGATGCTTAAAAATCAGGCCGAGTGTGAGCGGGGTTTGGCGAGGAGTAATGTTGGGGGTTGGCATTCATCCCTGGATTTCTTTGATTGTGACGATGAACTTGTTCAAGAACTTAAAAAAAAGATACAGGCTTTTACGCAAGAACTCTTAGCGGAATTTTACCCGCCGGACGCTTTGCCAAGTTTTCGCATGGAGGCGTGGGCAAATGTGTTGGGTTTTGGCGCTTACAATACTGTGCACACACATCCAAATGCCGCTTGGTCTGGGATTTATTATGTCACAGCGAACGAAGCCGTTGCCGAGCACTCGTTCAGCGGCAAGCTAGAATTAATCGATCCGAGAGTGGCAGCAAACTTCACCTATGCCGATCAAAGTTCCCTTTACGGTCGTTTTCTTCTCTCGCCTGTTGCGGGGCAAATGATTATGTTTCCCGCTTGGTTGCAGCATCAGGTTCACCCCTATTTTGGCAAAGGTCTGCGTGTGTCGATAGCGGTGAATATTATTTTGTAAACCGGTTCTTTTGAATAGATTAGACTAAGACTTTTCTGTGAATCGAACTTCATAATCCCAGCTTTTTAAGCGATTGGGTAAGGCATTAAATGCAATAGTAATGCGTTGCCCCCCTTCATTGGGCGGAACGGCATGCAACATGTAGCTGGGAAACAAAATGAGGTCACCCCGCTTAATTTCGTCTGGAACCCACCTATCTGCATTGTAGGGAGTGGTACTGCTGTCTTGGTGCTTATTGGTAAATACGAACTCATTGCCGCCCATGCCTCGGTGAAATATGGTCCGTGCGGATGGATGGATATCGCTGAGATAGATTATGGCAGAGATAAAACTATTCGCGTGGGAGTGAATAAGTTGATGGCCGCCTTTCTTAGATATATTCATCCACATTTCCTTAATTGACCACTCTAAATACTCACCAAAGATCAGAAAACCAAAGTCTCTTAAGTATGGATTTAGGGCTTCTTTTAAATCGATGAGCTTGTCAATTTCTTTAGCGCTAAGTGGCTCTGTATGCGTGAGTAATTGGGATTGAGTGTTAGACACCTTTGGCGACTTGACGATGCGTTGTTGTAGTGAATTCATCATTGCGTCGCTCAGAACGTTTTCGACGCGCATGAGGGGTGTAGGGAATAAGTTTTCAATTTTCATGGTGGCACTTACCGAATTTGTTGTAATGAGTTATTCAAGCGAGACAACTTTTCAGTTTTGTGAACGTGAGGGCATAAGAGGGAAATAAAGAAAATTTGAGTGATATTTGAACGCTTTTTGGTTCGCTTGATTGAATATTGGCATTAGAGGTAGGTTATTGCGGTTATTAGGTTGGTTATCCTATTAATGAGACACCTATTAATGAGACACCCACATATGAATGAGACACCCATTTTAAAAATTGTTAGCTACTACGTATGCGATGAGGTTATGTCTCGCTAGCTCGCTATACCCAAAACACTTGAGATTTAGGTGTTTGGAGTGCGTCAATTTTTGTTCTTGGCAAGGCGCGACAACGCAGAATAGCCAGTCTATTTAAGGCGGAGCACCGCCAACGGCACTTAGGGGCGTGCTCATAAGGCCTAAACCTCAAGTGTTTTGGGTATATATTGCTAAATATTATAATTTGATCTTCTTCTCTCAAACCTAATTTACTCTTTATGTCAAAACGCTAAAACGAAAGTAATAACAATCCTCCCCGCCTAAACAATTGACGTCACACACAAAAAGCTGTAATTTTAACCAGTATAGGATAGCGGAGTATTGATATGCCTAAACCACGTAAACATATTGTATCTTTAGATGCCACACCCTATTATCACTGCACTTCTCGCTGTGTGCGTCGGGCTTTTCTTTGTGGTTTTGATCAGCTCACGGGGCAATCCTACGAGCATCGTCGTCAATGGCTAGAGGATAGAATATTGCTTCTAGGTCAAGTCTTTGCTATCGATATTTGCGCCTACGCAGTCATGCATAACCATCATCACGTCGTGCTGCATATTAATAAAGCGCAATCATTAAGTTGGAGCGACCAAGAAGTCTGCCAACGATGGCATCAGCTTTACAAAGGTACGTCGTTAACTCAAAAGTTCCTAAACGCAGAGCCTCTTTCCGAAGTGGAGTTAGATGTTGTAAAAGCTAAGCTAGGAGAATGGCGATTGCACCTATGCTCAATCAGCTGGTTTATGCGCGCACTAAACGAACCCATTGCCAGAATGGCCAATACAGAAGACAAGTGCACTGGCAAGTTTTGGGAGTCTCGATTTAAATCTCAAGCTTTGCTAGATCACAAAGCATTGCTTGCCTGTATTGCCTATGTCGACCTAAACCCCGTTCGTGCCAAAATCGCACCCACGCCTGAAGTTTCGGATCATACCTCTATCAAAATGCGCGTTAACGCAGTGAAACATAATAAGAATCAACCAAAACCTT